>NZ_SMKS01000026.1:0-80408 GCF_004348435.1 Saccharopolyspora terrae
ACCACACCCCCCGAACCCCCACCAAGACCTGGGACGACGCCGAACGCCGCTTGGGGCCTCTCGATGAGCGGAAGCGGTGACGGGGAGGGCTGAGATCGGTCATCCGATCGCACGAAGCGCAGCTCCCGGCGGAACGGTGAGCCACGCGGTTGATTCGGACTCCCAAGCGTGCAGGACCGTGGGACGTCCTTTCACCTCAGCCTTCACACCCGAGCTGTAGACGAGTCCTCGGGCGCTGAGCCGCACAGCGTCGAAAACCTCCGCAACGCTCCTCCAACGGACATTGATCTTCCCATCCGATGTGAACGCCGGAAATTCACGAACCAGGTCCAGGTAGTCCTGAAGCGAGTCGATCGTGTACGCCTCGACCTCGTCCGCCCGGAAATGCAGTTCGTAGCAATTCCTCTTACTCCCTCTCGCCACCTTCGGCTCACCCCAAGACCATGCCGGCGTACCGTCGGGGAGGAATGAGGAAGTCCACAGCGCCCCATGCGGCTTGGCTGCCATGCCCAACCAGTCCTCAGGCTCCCAGAGATCCACCACCTGGAGCTCGGGAGCCACTGCATATCTCGCCTGAGGATTGGGGATTCCCCCCAGCTCAAACCATCCCGAATTCAACCGGGATTCGATTCGGGACAACACGTCCGAAGACGCGAGCTCCCCACCCCCATCCTCGCAGCGGTCAGAATTTGCAGCTGACCCGCTGAACACGATCTCCGCGTAGAGCTCAGCATCATCAATGCTGTCAACCTCGCTCGGATCGTCCTCAAAACGCTCGCAGAGCGCCCGCAGCAAAGGAGGAAAACGGCTCATGCGATGATCCTACCTCACCATTAGGCGCCCTGCGATGCAGTTCTCAGGAAGTTGATTCAGCTGAACGTTTCGCGACCATTCTGATTGACCGGCTGCACCAACGTCAGCCGACACATATGAAAGGTGTCCCCCAGATAGATTTCCTGCCCGGAGCTAAAATTGTCGGTCCGAATGCAATCCGGGCCATACGTGTAGCTGCCGGAATAGACTCCGGTACGTATCTTCAGTGCGTGACGGTCAATATTCATTGATCCGCTTCCACCAAAACAGGTCCATGGCTGCCACGGAGGGATCAACCCCTCCCCGTTGTAGTAGCCGAACGTACCGGCGGCACCGCACTCAACTTCAACGACCGCTTTCGCACCTGAATCAGAATTCGCAACGGAAGTCGAGCTCAACAACACAACTCCAGCGCCGACAACTGAAATTACTGCAGTCATCGCACTTCGTCCAGCACGCCGCAAATCACACCTCAGCATAGGAACCTCGTTGTTTCCCGTTGACCAAAATTCGCATCACGGGCAGTTTGCAATGTTTCCAGACCGGTCCAGGAAGGTCTCAAACCGACCGTCGTTCTGGTCCACGACAAGATAGTCGGCGTGAGCCCCCATCGACAGACCATTCTGGCACTGATCCCAGGTCGCAGGGGCCGAGATGAACCGGCCTGCGCCAGAAGTGTCCTTGTTCTCCCCCGGCACGCCGACCGCTTCAGCAATCCCATCCGAGGTGAATCGGAAAAGCTGGGAATTCACACCCAGATACTTCTTAGGCGTTTTACAGCGAATTCGCGCGTCCGAGTCCGTCGTCCCTGGGACATGCCCCGACGCATGAGGATTGTCGAGGATGACTTCGCAGTCAGTCCCCGGAAGAGCCTCCTTGAGCGCGATATCGGAAGCTTGCCCCACACCAGAATTGGCAGCAACTGCTCCACGACGAACAGAACTGTTAACGATTTTGCCAGTTTCAATCTATTTCTCCCACCTGAACGAGCACTTCGGCCCGTACAGCCAACACTAGAACATGGGAGACCCACACTTCGCCCACCGTTTCCACCAGCCGGCCGAAAAATAGGTAGTACTACTTATCGGAGTTTCATCCAGCATCGAGACAACGGACAAAGCAGTCGTTTTCTCGGTCGAGAATGCGCAACTGCCTCTCGACGGCGAAGACCCCGGCGACGCTTCTCGACACCTCGCGACGCGAGCGCCTTACCACCGGTCGGCGAGGTCACCGGGAAACGCGAACGGGCCGCCTTCGCGGGAGGCGATCGCGCCAACCACCGTCGTAGGTCGCTGATCTCCTCGACGCTGTCGGCGCGGGGCAGCCCGAGCACACCGGTCCCGCGTGGTGTCGAACGAGGCGAGCCGGGACGCACGGCCATCGCCCCGGCGTTGCCAGTCGTGATTGACACCAGGCCACCGGGTTCGGCGCACCGGCAGAGCTGGTTGACCACCGGTTTCGAGGTCGTCGAGCTGGCCGATCACGTCGTGGCACTGCACGGCGTCGAAAGGCCGTTTTCCGACCGCCTCCGAGGCGTATGCCCCGTCGGCCAGCCAGGCCCAGGTGTCATCGACCGCCACGTCCCGAAGTGTCCCGCATCGGCCGGCGAAGGTTGGTAGAACTCCTCGCATGGCCGCTTGGGACGCCGACGCACCTGGGGTGCTGGCACTGCCGTCAGGACGCCTGGTCCGGGGACGCGGGTTGCGCAGACCGCTCCCCGACGGCCCGCGCCCGGAGTTCGCGCTGCACCTGCTGGGCCGCCGCCCCACCCCGGTCGAGTGGGATTCCCGCTGGGTGCGCTGGCCGGACTTCCGGCTCCCCACCGACCGCGCCGACGCCGCCGACGCTCTCCGCGAGGCGTGGCGCCGAGCGCCCGGCGAACGCGTCGAACTCGCCTGCGGCGGAGGCCGCGGCCGCACCGGCACGGCGCTGGCCTGCCTCGCCGTCCTCGACGGCGTCCCGCCCGGCGACGCCGTGGCCTTCGTCCGCGCCCACTACCACCCCGGCGCGGTCGAAACTCCCTGGCAGAGGCGCTACGTCCGCGGTTTCCGCGTCTGACGCCAGGACTTTCGGCCGGTCCCCGGGCTCCCGGACGCGGCTGACACTGGTTTCGTCGACGGGGTGCCCACCCGGCACTCCGCGATGGGATGCCAGGGGGCGGAGAACATGCGAATGCTGATCAGGATCAGGCCGGGCCTGCAGGTGGCCAACAGCGCCATCTCCGACGGCTCGATGAAGGTGGCGATGGAACGGGCTCACGAACAGCTCAAGCCCGAGGCTTCCTACTTCCTGCCGCAGGACGGCCAGCGCACGGCCCTGTTCATCTGCGACATCGCCGAGGAGTCTCAGCTCGTGGCGATGCTCGACCCGTTCTTCTCCAACCTGGAGGCGAAGATCGACGTCTTTCCCGTGATGAACTTCGACGACCTCCGCGCGGGATTGGACCAGCTGTCCCAGGGCTGACCCCACCTCTGCCCAGGGCAAGAGTCCGTCCTGAATCCGCCTGGGGTTCGCCAGGACGTCATCTGTGCTCCATAGCGTCAGTCCGGTTTTCCCGAACTGACCGAACAGGTGGAGCATGACCTCGAACTCCTTCCGCCCCAACCGCCGCCAGGTGCTGCTGGCCGGTTCGGCCGCCATCGGCGTTGCGGCGCTGGGCACTTCCGGGCTGGCCGGTGCCGCCGGTGCCGGTACCGGCCGGATCCGCGAGCCGTTCCAGCTGGGCATCGCCTCGGGTGACCCGTTGCCCGACGGCGTGGTGCTGTGGACCCGATTAGCCCCCGAGCCGCTAACCGAGGACGGTTTCGGCGGCATGCCGGACCAGATCGTGCCGGTGCAGTGGCAGGTCGCGACCGACGAGCGGTTCACCGACGTCGTCGCCGAAGGCACCGAGCAGGCCGAGCGCGCATCGGCCCACTCCGTGCACGCCGAGGTCTCGGGCCTGCGGCCGGGCGCCGAGTACTTCTACCGCTTCCGCGCCGGCGCCGAGCTCAGCCCGGTCGGCCGCACCAAGACCGCGCCGGCGCCGGGCGCGAACCTCGAGACGTTCTCCTTCGCGTTCGCCAGCTGCCAGAACTACGTCGCCGGGCAGTACACCGCCTACCAGCACATGGCCGAAGAGGACCTGGACCTGGTGGCGTTCCTCGGCGACTACATCTACGAGGGCGGCGACGCGGGCTCGATCGGGCGCCCGCACGTGCCCGCGCACGAGATCATGGACCTCGCCGACTACCGGACCCGGCTCGGCCAGTACAAGGCGGACCCGTTCCTGCAGGCGGCGCACGCCGCGTTCCCGTGGGCCGTGGTCTTCGACGACCACGAGGTGGAGAACAACTGGGCGGGCGACCTCTCCCAGCCCGACACCGAACCCGACCAGGACCCGGCGGTGTTCCGCGAACGCCGCGCGCAGGCGTTCCAGGCCTACTACGAGCACATGCCGCTGCGGCGCGCGCAGCGGCCGTCCGGACCGGACATCCGCATCCACCGCCGCTTGACCTTCGGCGACCTGGTCGACGTGCACCTGCTGGACACCCGCCAGTACCGCGATGACCAGGAGGTCCCGCCGGAGCAGGTCGCCGACCCGGAGCGCACCCTCCTCGGCACCGAGCAGCGGAAGTGGTTGCTGGACAACCTCTCCGGCCAGACCGCGCGATGGAACGTGCTGGCGCAGCAGGTGTTCTTCAGCCAGCGGGACTTCACGTCGGGCGACACCGACTCGTTCAGCAACGACGCGTGGGACAACTACCCGGCCGAGCGCAACCTGCTCCGCGACCGCATGGACGGCGTCTCGAACCCGGTGGTCATCACCGGTGACGTGCACGCCAACTACGCCGCGGACATCAAGGCCGACTTCGAGGACCCGGCCTCGGCGACGGTCGGCGTGGAGCTGGTCGGCACCTCGATCACCTCGGGCGGCAACGGCTCCGACCAGAACCCGAGCGATTCGGTGCAGCTGCAGGAGAACCCGCACATCAAGTTCATCAACCGCAAGCGCGGCTACGTCCGCAACACCATCACCCACGACTCCTGGACCGCCGACTACCGCGTCGTCGACCAGGTCACCGCCCCCGGCGGTTCGGTCTCGGATCGCGCCACCTTCACCATCCAGGCAGGCAAGCCGGGTCTGATCCAGGGCTGACCGGTGCGCCCGTGGAGGGTCGGAGCTCGACCCTCCACAGTGGAACGATCCGGTCCCGGGCCCAACGCGCGGCCAACACCGGATGAAGACCTGCTACCAGCGGACATCGCGGGCCTTCCGCAGCCGCGGGGGACGGTGGGCGTTGGGTACTGTGGAGCCGATTCAACGGCGAGCTCGTAGGACGTGACATGACGAACGCGCGGCGGAAGCTGATCTTGGTCCGGCACGCGAAGTCCGCGCACCCGGACGGTGTGGAGGACTTCGAGCGGCCGCTGGCCGAGCGCGGCCGACGCGACGCTCCCGCGGTCGGTCGCTGGCTTCGGGACAACGCCTACGCGATCGAGGCCGTGCGCTGCTCACCGGCCCTGCGCACCCGCCAGACCTGGGAACTCGCCGCGGCGCACATCCCGGCCGGACCGCAGGTCAGCTTCGACGAGCGCATCTACGACGCCACCGCGCACCAGCTGCTCGCGATCGTGCGCGAGATGCCGGTGAACGCGATGACGACCGCGATCATCGGCCACAACCCGGGCCTGGAAGACCTGGTCCACCTGCTCACCGGCGAGTCCGTCGAGCTCAAGACCTCGGCGGTGGCCCTGCTCAGCAGCGCGCGTGCCTGGGCCGACGCCGACGAGTCCTGGACCTGCGCGTCCACCTTCGCCAAGCCTCGCGGCTGACTACGGCATCCGGATCGCCACCACCGACCTGCCCAGCGAGGCCACCTGGTCGGCGACGCTGCGGGCCCACGGGTGCTCGTCGGCGCTGCGGCCGCCGAGATCGACCAGGAAGCGCACGGCGTCACCGGCCCTGACCTCGTCGAACACGGCCGAGCGCGTTCCGAGCAGCCCTCGGACGCGGCGCGCTGCCTCGGGTCGGACCGTGAGCACCATCCGGCCGGCTGCCGAAGCGGCCGGAGGCTGCTGCGCCGCGGCGCGCGCGCTCGGCGCGGTGTCGGGCTTGGGGCCGGTGAGAGCGTTGTGCAGCATGCGGGCCGTGCCGTTGGTGAAGGCCCGGTAGTTCGGATCGAAGCCGAACAGCACCACGCGCCCGGAACCGACGTTCTCGTCGACGACCGCGGTCTTGCCGTGCAGCTCCTCGGCGCCTTCGGCGAAGCCCGAGACGTACCAGTCGGGGTCGCCGGCAGCCGGGAACCGCATTGCGGTGGCCTCCGGCGGCGCTGTCCAGACGGAGTCGTACTCGTACATCGCCCACGCCGTGTCCCCCACGCCGTCGGCGAGCGGGCTTCCCGGTGTGGTCTCGGCGCGGATGAGCGCTCCCGGGATGTCGGAGGCCGGTTCGGCGTAGGTCGCCGAGGTCAGGCCGAGGCGGCCGGCCAGCCGCGAGCCGTCGCGCAGGCCGATCAGGGTCCCGCCGCCGCGCACCCAGTCGGCGAGCGCGGCCTGCCCCTGCGGGCCGAGCGCGTGGGCGGCTTCCTCGTCCGAGCCGTTGGGGATGATCAGCGTCCGGTAGTCGTCGAGCGCGCCCCCGGCGATCTGCTTCGCGGTGACGTCACCGAAGTCCTGGCGCTGCTCCCCCAGCCAGTGCCGCAACCAACCGGCGGACTCGACCGAGGAGCTGTCGGTCGCCGAGGTCTGGTAGACCGCCGTCTTCGGGCCGCGTGCGGCCGGAGGCGCGGGCTCGGCCTGCGGCGGCAGCGGCGTGGCGACGGGTTCGAGGTCGGCGCCGGACCGGCCGCCGTCGACGTTCTCCAGCAACGGCCCGCTCCACGCGGTGACGTCGTAGAAGTACGGGAACGGCACGTAGCTGCTCTCGTTGAGCATCGCCTGCACCCAGTGCTTCTGGCCCTGGGCCAGCGGGATCCACAGGGTTCCGGCGGGCAGCGTCGTCTCGCCCGCGGGCCGCCCGTAGGGCGTGTAGTCGGGCACCGTCAGAGGCGCGGCGAGGCGGTGGACGTCGACGTCCATGCGCTGCAGGCGGCGGGCCAGTCGTTGCACGCCCTCGGCCTTGGCGGGGTCGTCGGTGCGCAGGAAGTAGTGCTTGACGTCGACGTCGGGCACCGGGTTGGTGATCTCCCCGTCCTGCCAGTACAGCTGGTTGGGCTCCAGCTCGCCCTGCTGTCCCTGCCGCTGGGCTTCCAGGTGCTCGCCCCGCCACTGCTCGCGCAGCCGCTCGTTCTGCGCTCCCGCGGTCATCAGGGTCGTCCACATCGCCGTGTACTGCTCGCGCACGCGGTCGGCGATCGGGTCGGCGTTGTTCTTCTCGAAGGTCATGCCCGCGGCGTTGAAGCCGGTCAGCGGCACGGTGTCGCCGTAGCCCATGTACATCAGGTCGTAGGAGCTGCCGTTGAAGTACGGGATGCCGAAGCGGTCGAACGAGGCCTGCATGGCCGGGCCGTAGAGGCCGTAGACCCAGTTCAGCGGTGTTTCGCCGATGTCGTGGTAGACGGGGTCTGCGTTGGGCGGGAAGAAGTAGTCGTCGCTTCCCATCTCGTGCGAGTCGATGTAGAGCTGCGGCGGCAGTTCGCGGAGCTTGTCGAGCTTGGCGTCGGTTTCCGGCTGGGTGCGGGCGAACCAGTCGCGGTTGAGGTCGAAACCCGCCGCGCTCTGGCGGGTGTCGAGCTCGTGCCCGTCGGGGTTCTGGGTGGGCAGCACGACGACGATGGCATCGTCCAGGATGGACGGTGCGGTGCAGTCGGTGCGCGCGGCGAGCTCGTAGAGCACGCGCAGCGAGGCGTCGGTTCCGCTCTCCTCGTCGCCGTGCACGTTTCCGGCAACCCACAGCACCGAGGGCGTGTCGCGGACGAGTTCCTGGGCGAGGGGTTCGGGAGTCCTGGGATCGCGCAGCAGGTTCAGGTTGTGGCCGATGGTCTTCAGCGCCGCAGGGCTGGTCCACCGGGGCTGTCCGACGACGGCGTAGTTAAGCGGCCGCCCCTGGATGGAGGTGGCGATCGTGCCGTCGACGACGTTCGGGCTCGCCTGCGACACGGCGTGCAGGTAGGTGTCGGACTCGGCGGCGGTGATCTCGCGTTGTCCCAGGTCGAAGCCGAGGACGTCGCGCGCGGCGGGCACGCTGCGGTCGACGGTGGGCGGGGTGAACGCATCGCAGGCGGGCTGCGCCCGGGCGGCTGGAGCCGCCACGTGCGGTAGGACCGCGACCATCGTCACAACACCGATCAAGGCTGCGCCGCGCAGGTGCTCGGTCACCACATGTCCCGCCCTTCCGGAGAGCGTCCGTCCCAGCGCAGAGCAGTCGATCAGCGCGTCATCGGGGTGTCAAGGCGCACATCGGGTGTCGCGGGTTCGGCGTTCTAGACTCCGCGCATGGTCGACATCGCTGGTGAGCCGTTCTTCCACCCCGACGGGGACCTGCTGGTCCCGGGCCCGCACGCGAGCAGCCCGTGGTCGCCGCAGATGATGCACGGGCGGCTGTTCGGCGGCCTGCTGGCGCGGTCGCTGGAGCTGGAGCACGGCGCGGAGGAATTCCAGTTCGCCCGGTTGACGGTCGACCTGTTCCGCAGCGCCCAGCTCGAACCGGTCCGCGTCGAGACTCAGCGGGTCCGCGACGGACGCCGCATCCGGGTCGCCGACGCCACGATCTACTCCGGCGAGAAGGCGGTCGCCCGAGGCAGCGCCGTCCTGCTCCGCCGAGGCCAGCAGCCCCAGGGCGAGGTTCCAACCACCCAGCCGTGGTCGATGCCCACGCCCGCCGAACTCGGCCCGCCCCCGGCCTCCGCCGGCCAGTGGGAGCCGCCGTTCGACATCTGGATGCTCGACGAGTCCGGCGCCCCGACCGACTGGTCCAACGCGGGCGCCCGCCGAGCCTGGCTCCGCGACACCCACGACCTGGTCGAGGGCGAGACCATGACCCCGTTCGTTCGCACCGCCACCGCCGCGGACTTCGCCAGCCCGCTGGCCAACATGCCCAAGGGCGGCGCGCTGGGCTTCATCAACGCCGACTACACGCTCACCCTCAGCCGGATGCCGTCCACGCCCGAGATCGGCATGGAGGCCACCGGTCACCTCAGCAACGACGGCGTGGCCACCGCGTCCACGACGTTCCAGGACGCCGAAGGCCCGTTCGGCTACTGCAACGTCACAGCGGTGGCGACCCCGCCCATGGCCTGACCTCGGTGTTCAGAGGTGAGCGCTCCCGCTTCGAGCAGCCGGGAGCGCTCACCCCTGGGCGGTGGATCAGCGCTGGTCCAACTCGCCCGACTTGATCTTGCGCGAGAAGGCCGCCCACTCGTCGCTGCCGACGGCCAGGATCGGGCTCCGCTCCCCTAACTTGCTGTCGCGAACCAGACGACCACCCGCAACAGCCGCGGTCTCAACGCACTGCGCGTTGCCGGAGCTGTAGCTGCTCTTCACCCATCGAACCCCGGACTCCGGGACATGACTTCCCATCGAACTCGCCCCTCTCGTCATCACTAACCCATCTGTTCAGCCGCCTCGGCGAGGAACTCGCGTGACTCCACTGGCCCGAGCGCGGCAGCCTGCAACCGACCCCACAAGGCTCCGTACGAGGACACGGCATCGTGGGCGTCGAGATATCGAGCGTCGTCATGGGATTCGACGTAGACGAAGTCCAGCGGCGAACTCACGCCGGAAGCGGGAACGTTGACCAGCGTGAAGCGGTAGGCGACCTGCCCCGCGTAGGTGCGGGCCTCGAAGGGCAGCACCTGGATCTGCACGTTGCGAAGCCGCGCGATCTCGACGAGGTGGAGCAGCTGCTCCCGCATCACCGCCGGTCCACCGATGTTCCGGCGCACGCATGATTCAGACAGTATAAAGGAGAGCTGGGGACGATCGTTTCTGGTGAAGATGCTCTGCCGCTCTTTGCGCGCGAGCACGCGGTTCTCCAGGTTGTCGTCCGCACCGCCGTTCTCGAACAAGGCCTGGATGTAGTTCTCCGTCTGGAGGAGGCCGGGGATGACTTCGACCTCGACCGATTTGAGGGCTGCGGCGTCTCGTTCGAGGTCGACGAACAGGCGGAACCAGTCCGGGTAGACAGCTCGGTAGCCGGCCCACCGCCCTCGCTGGTTCTGGCCGCGCGCGAGGTCGAGCAGGACTTCGGCGTGGTCGGTCTCGGCACCGTAGAGCTCGCTGAGCAGCTTCACGTCACCGGCCTGGATGCTGCTCTGCGCCAGCTCGATGCGGCTGATCTTGCTGGTCCGGCAGCCCAGGTGGCGTGCGGCCTTGTCGGGGTCGATCCCGGCCTGCTCCCGCAATCGCTTGAGCTCGTTGGACAGCAGCAGTCGACGAACGGTCGGGGTCGTGGCCATCGGGAAGGTGCCTCCGTGATGCGAACTGGTCGTGATCAGTATCGATCGCCGGGCGCCCCGAGAAGATCCCCCTTTCGAGCGAAACAACATTAGGAGTCCTACATTCACCGCCCCGCCTGCCGATGTTCCTGGCAGCTCGGTCGGCGGCGTCCTCCTCCCCGACTCGGCGCCGCCGACCGAGCCCTCATCTCACGAGAAGGGACAGCGCGGTGTCTTCCGAAGCACGAACCCAGCGCCACTACTGGCTGCCGATCCCCAACCCCGATGGCAGCGGAGGCACTCGCCACGCCTTCCGGGGCCACCGCTGGCTGGGGACCCCGACCGAAACGGCCGTCTGCGAACGGGAAACACCCATGGCCCAACCGTCCGAAATGGACTGGATCTGCTTCCCGACCTGCCGCACCTGCAACGAGACGCTCAAGGGCGAACTCGCGTGAGATTCGATGACCGGATCGTGCTGCCTGCTGGCGGGATCGTGCCTTCTGCCCAGGCGCGTTCCCGCAGAGGATCGTGACGTGAGCAGAGCACTTCTCGTCATCGACGTCCAGGAGTCCTTCCAGCGGTTGCCGTTGTGGCGGACCATGTCCCATCCCGATATCGCCGAGTCGGTTTCGCGGCTCGTCGACCACGCCCGAGCCGAAGGGGACCTCGTGGTGTGGATGCTGCACAGCGAGCCCGGTTCCGGTGGGGTCTTCGACCCGGTCAACGGGCACCTGCGGCTGCTGGGCGGGCTCGCCCCCGAGGAAGGCGAGCCGACCGTGGTCAAGACCTCGCACAACGCCTTCACCAGCACGAATCTCCATCAGACCCTCACGCGGCGAGGCGCCCGGGAGCTCGCCGTGTGCGGCATCCGGACCGAGCAGTGCTGCGAGACGACCGCGCGGGTCGGCTCCGATCTGGGCTACGACGTCTCGTTCGTCATCGACGCGACGTCGACCAACCCGGTCGCGCACCGGGACGCTCCGGCCGACCGCGGCGTCGAGGACCTGCTGGCCGATCCGCGGACGCTGCGCACCGAGGAGATCATCGCGCGCACCGAGTACGCGCTGGCCGGTCGGTTCGCCTCGATCCGGACGGTCGCCGAGGTGACCGGGGTACGCTGACCGGATCGTGAGCCGTGTCGTCTTCCTGCTGCTGCCGAGAACGCACCTGCTGGACCTCGCGGGCCCGGCGCAGGTGTTCTCGACCGCTGCCGAACTCGGGCGCGACTACGAGCTCAGCTACGTCTCGCAGCACGACGAGGTGATCAGCGCGCAGGGCCTCCCCCTGCGCGCTGACACCGAATGGCCCGAGCTCACCGCCGACGACCTCGTGCTGGTCCCCGGCTCGCGGGTGCCCGAACCACCGCGCTGGCCCCGGCTGCACTCGACGACCGCGCAGAAGCTGCGCTCCCACCACGCCGCGGGCGGCACGATCGCCAGCGTCTGCTCCGGCGCGGACGTCCTGGGCCAGGCGAAGCTCCTCGACGGCCGCCGTTGCACCACCCACCACGACCTGCAGGACGAGCTCGCCCGCCGCTACCCGGATGCCTCGGTGGTGCGCGACGTGCTGTTCGTGTCCGACCGGCGGGTCGTGACCTCGGCCGGCATCGCCAGCGGCATCGACCTCGCGCTCCACCTGCTGGCGGACGAGCACGGTCCCGGCGAGGCGGCGCGGGTGGCCCGGGCGATGGTCGTCTACGCGCGCCGCAACGGCGACGAGCAGCAGGCCAGCGCGATGCTGCGGCACCGCGCGCACCTCGACGACGCCGTGCACCGGGTCCAGGACATCATCGACGCCCGCTTCACCGACGCCCTGCCGCTGAGCGAACTCGCCGCCGCCGTCGGGTTCAGCGAACGCACCCTCACCCGCTCGTTCACCCGGGCCACCGGACTGACACCGCTGCGCTACCAGCAGATCCTGCGCTTGGAGCGGGCCGATCACCTGCTCGGCCGGGGTGCCACCGCCGAGTCCGCCGCGCGGGCCGTCGGGCTCGCCGACGCGCGCATGCTGCGCCGCATCCGCACCCGCGAGGCCGCCGCGCGGAGTTGAGCCGCGCGATCGGACCCTTGACTTGTGGACATACACATAACCATTATCTGTATGACTGTCGCTTGGTGATGGTGGCCCGAAGACGTACCCGCACACGAGGAAAGGACAGGTCAGCGGTGCACGAGAAGCCTCTCACGAACTCCGTGCACGTGGTGCAGGGCGAACGGGTGCACATGCCCGTCGAGGTGCGCGCGGCCACCGGCATCACCGCCCAGTTCCTGGTTCCCGCCGGGCCCGCGCGCGACACCCTCGCCGCCGCCGGACTCGAACCGGTCACCCCGATCCCGGGACGCGTTCCGGCGACCTTGGGGTTCATCCACTACCTCGACTGCGACCTGGGCGAGTACCACGAGTTCCTGGTGGCGTTGATGTGCAGGCAGCCCGGCGTGCGCGGCTCGACCGGCGTCTTCATCCACTGGCTGCCGGTCGACCAGACCTTCACCTGCGAGGCGGGGCAGAACATCTGGGGATTCCCCAAGGAGATCTCCACCATCGACGTCAGCACCCGCGGCAAGCGCACCCGCTGCGAGGTGCGGCTGGAGGACCGCCCCGTCGTCGCGCTGGAGTTCGGGCGCGGCGTTCCCGCTCCCTCCGCGATGGGCGCGATGACCCTCGACGCCTACACCCACCGCGACGGCGTCCTGCGGCGAACCCCGTGGACGATGCGCGCCGGCGGCACCCGGATGCGCCCCGGCGGCGCGCGGGTCGAACTCGGCGACCACCCGATCAGCGACGACCTGCGGCGACTCGGGCTTCCGCGAAAGGCCCTGTTCACCAACCACATCGGCGAGCTGACGATGCGGTTCGCCGACGCAACACCCATTTCCAGCCGGTCGTGACCACGCGAACCGGAGCAGTCAACGGCGACCACTGGAGAAGTTGAACAAGATGAGCGATGCCGATTACATCGTCGTGGGCGCGGGCAGCGCCGGATCCGTCGTGGCCAGCAGGCTGGCCGAACGCGGGGCGAACGTGCTCCTGCTGGAGGCCGGGCGCAAGGACGACCTCCCCACCGTCACCGTGCCCGGCATGATCTCCGTGCTGCACGTCGTGCCGCAGCTGAAGAAGCAGGTCGCCTGGAAGCAGTACTCGACCCCGCAGAAGCACGCCCACGAACGCGAGATCCCGATGACCCGGGGCAAGGTCCTGGGCGGGTCGAGCTCGATCAACGGCATGCTGTTCGTGCGCGGCAACAAGGACAACTACGACTCGTGGGCCGCCGAGGGCTGCGAGGGCTGGAGCTACCAGGACGTCCTCCCCGCCTTCAAGCGCCTGGAGAACTGGGAGGAAGGCGCCAGCGACGTGCGCGGGGCGGGCGGGCCCATCGAGGTCACGCGGCAGAAGGACATCACCCCGGCCGGCGAGCAGTTCATGGCCGCAGCGCAGGAAACCCTGGGCGTGCCGCGGATCGACGACTACAACGGCGAGTCGCAGGAAGGCGTGAGCGTCTTCCAGCAGAGCGCGAGCAAGGGCCGCCGGTACAGCTCCTCGCGCGGCTACCTGACGAACCGCGAGCTGCCGTCGCTGCGCGTGCGCACCCACGTGCACGTCGCGCGCGTCATCATCGAGAACGGCCGCGCCACCGGCGTGGAGATCATCGACACCAAGAGCGGCCGGAAGGAGACGCTGCGCGCCTCCGACGGCGTCGTGGTCTCGGCAGGCGTGGTCGGATCGCCGCAGATCCTGATGCTCTCCGGTGTCGGCCCGGCCGGTCACCTCAAGGAGAAGGGCATCGAGGTCAAGGCCGACCTGCCGGTCGGTCAGAACCTGCACGACCACCTGTTCGTGCCCATGACGTTCGTGACCAAGAAGGCCCTGCACCGCTCCACCGCGACCTACATGGCCTCCGGGATGCTCAAGGAAGCACTGGGCAAGCGCGGTGAGTCCTGGCTCGGCAGAACGCTCTTCGAGACCGTCGGTTTCGTCAAGACCTCACGCGCCAAGGGCGACGTGCCGGACATGCAGATCCACACGATCCCGTGGAGCTACCCGACGCCCAACCAGGACGAGGACAAGCTCTACCGGACCGACACGCGCCCGGCGATGACGATCTTCCCGACGCTGATCTACCCGCAGAGCCGCGGCGAGGTCCGGCTGGCCTCGACCGATCCGACGGCCTCGCCGGTGATCGACCCCGGTTATCTCAGCGAACCGGCCGACACCGAGTTCCTCATCGAGGCGATGGGCATGATCCGGGAGATCATGGCGAACAAGACCATCGCCGCGGACGTCACCGAGGAGCTCAGCCCCGGCCCGAAGTACTTCGACGAGACCGCGCTGCGGCGCGAGCTGCCGACCCGGATCCACTCCGTCTACCACCCGGTCGGCACCTGCCGCATGGGCGTGGACGAGCGCGCGGTAGTCGACCCCCAGCTGCGCGTCCGAGGCGTGGACGGCCTCTGGGTGGCCGACGCCTCGATCATGCCCAGCATCACCGGAGGCAACACCAACGCCCCCTCGTACATGATCGGCGAGATGTGCGCCTCCCTCATCTGACCCACCCCACAACCCGACAAACCCCAAGACCACGGCGCCACCTCCCGACTCCGCGGGTGACCCGAATACGGCCGTACTCCGGGACCTGATTACTGCGGTATTCCGGGTGGCACCCGGAATACGGCGGTGTTCAGGACACCGAATACCGCCGCAATCGGGTCACCACCTCGGGACCCGACGGGGTCGGCTCGGATGGCGGACTGCGGTCTGGCGCTGTCGTCGTCGTGTTCGGGGCGTGAGAATCGGGTCATCGCGTTGCGCGGTGACACCGGGCGTTCGCACGTTTAGCATCCGGTTCACCACGACGAAGTGACTTCACATTTCTGAAGCGAGGGTGATCGGGTTGTCGTCGCCGACCTTGGACCAGTTGGGTTTCCGCCTGCACGAGGAGGACTCCGTCCTCATCGCCCGGCAGGACATCGAGCCCGGCACCTACTCCGGACTCGAGATCACGAACGCGGTGCCGCGCGGGCACAAGGTCGCCACCGCCGACATCGCGGAGGGGGCGGAGGTGCGCAAGTACGGGCAGATCATCGGGTTCGCCTCCCGCGACATCGCCGCCGGTGAGCACGTCCACACCCACAACGTCGCCTACCAGGAGTTCCAGCGCGAACACGCCTTCGGCGCCGACGTCACCACCACCGACTACGTGCCCGAGGACCAGCGCGCCACGTTCCAGGGCTTCGTGCGGCCCGACGGCCGGGTCGGCACCCGCAACTACCTCGCGGTGCTGACCTCGGTGAACTGCTCGGCGACGGCGGCGAAGATGATCGCCCGCCGCGTCGAGGCCTCCGGCATCCTCGACGACTACCCGAACGTCGACGGCATCTGCCCGCTCACCCACACCCTCGGCTGCGGGCACAGCGGACGCGGCAACGAGGGCTTCGAAGTCCTGCGCCGGGCGCTGCAGGGCTACGCCGGGCACCCCAACATCGCCGGACTCCTGGTGCTGGGACTGGGCTGCGAGGTCAACCAGGTCAGGGCGCTGACCGAGGACCTGAAGCTGCCCGACGACATGCCCGTGCACGCGATGACCATCCAGGAGTTCGGGGGCACCAAGAAGACCGTCGCCGAGGGCGTCCGGCGCATCGAGGAGATGCTGCCGATCGCCAACTCCCACCAGCGGCAGACCGTCGGCGCCGACAAGCTGGTGCTGGCCATGGAGTGCGGCGGCTCGGACGCCTACTCCGGCATCACCGCCAACCCGGCGCTCGGCGCGGCGGCGGACCTGCTGATCCGCCACGGCGGCACGGCGGTCTTCGGCGAGACCACCGAGATCTACGGCGCCGAGCACCTGCTCACCCGCCGCGCGGTCAGCCGCGAGGTCGGCGAGAAGCTGGTGGACCGGATCGACTGGTGGGAGAAGCACGTCCAGGTCGATGGCAGCTCGATCAACAACAACCCCTCCCCCGGCAACAAGGCGGGCGGGCTGACCACGATCCTGGAGAAGTCGCTCGGCGCGGCCGCCAAGGGCGGCACCACCAACCTCGTCGACGTCCTGCAGTACGCGGAACCGATCACCGACCGCGGGCTGATGTTCATGGACACCCCCGGCTACGACCCGGTCAACGCCACCGGGCTGATCGCGGGCGGCGCGCAACTGCTGTGCTTCACCACCGGGCGCGGTTCGGCGTTCGGCTGCAAGCCGGCGCCGAGCATCAAGCTGGCCACCAACACGCCGCTGTACGAGCGGATGACCGACGACATGGACATCAACTGCGGCGTCATCGCCGACGGCGAGATGACGGTGGCGCAGATGGGCGAGCAGATCTTCCAGCACATCCTGCGCGTCGCCTCGGGCGAGGAGACCAAGAGCGAGGAACTCGGCTACGGCGAAGAGGAATTCGTCCCCTGGCACCTCTCAACCGTGCTCTGAGCGCCGGAGTTCCCCTTGCCGTGAGAGCGGTTCCGCCGAACCCGGGTTCGGCGGAACCGCTCCTCGATCAGGCCGCTACGGGCTCGCGGCGCGGGATCTCCAGGTCCCAGCGGTGGCGGTGCAGCAAGACCGGCACCTGCTCACCGCGCTGCGCGGCCGCGAAGACCTCGGCGCGGGCACGGCGCCACCAGACCCAGGTGCGCGAGGCGCCGAAGATCAGCAGCGCGACCAGGGCCAGCATCGCCACCCGGTACTCCGAACCGCCGGGCATCGACTCGAACATGTCGAGCACCAGACCCACGGTCAGCACGCCCAGCGCCGTGGCCGAGTGCCCGCCGGCGTTGGCCACACCGGTGGCGGTGCCGACCTGGCGCAGCGAGTTGTAGTCGCGCACCAGGGCGAAGGCCACCGAGGACACCGGACCGCCGATGGCGAAGATCAGGAACGCCACCGCGATCACCGCCAGCGGCGGCCGACCCTGCGGCCAGGTCAGCAGCGCGCACCACGACAGCGCGTTGAGGCTGAGATAGCCCATGACCAGCCACATCCGGCACTCCGGACGCTGACCGATGAGCGCTCCGACCAGCGGGCCGCCCACGACCTGGCCGATGATCAGCAGGCTCAGCAGCACGCTCGCCGTGGAGGCCGCCACGCCGAGCCCGTCGACCAGGTACGGGAAACCCCACAGCAGGGTCAGCGCACCCGAGACGAACATGGTGCAGAAGTGCGTCCAGAACGCCAGCCGCGTTCCCGGCACCGACCACGCGTCCCGCACCTGAGCCAGCACCGCTCCCCCGCTCTGGGGAGCCGAGGCCTTCGGCGTGGTGTCCCGCACGACCGAGACCGTCACCGCCGCGTAGGCCATCGTCAGCGCACCCACCAGCAGGAACGTCCCGGTCCAGCCGATCGTGCGCAGCGCCGCGGCCAGCGGGAACGTGGCCGCGACACCACCCAGCGCCCCCAGAGCGCTGGAGATGGTGGCCACCAGCGCGTAGCGCCGCGCCGAGAAGTGCGCCGCCACCAGGCGCAGAATGCTCACCCACATCAACGCATCGCCCAGGCCCAGCACGCCGCGCGCGGCCAGCCCCATCGCGTACGTGTCGGCCAGCGCGAACAGCGCCTGGCCGGTCCCCAGCAACAACACCGCCGTGGTGATCACCCGGCGTGCGCCGAAGCGATCCACCAGCAAACCGGTGGGAATCTGCATGCCGGCGTAGATGCCGACCTGCAGCACCGTGAACGCGCTGAGCGCGGCCGGTCCGACGTCGAACCGATCGAGCGCCTGCGTCCCGGCAACCCCCAAGCTGCCCCTGTGAAATACCGCGGCGAGGTAGGCGACCACCGCCACGCTCCAGATCCACCATGCCCGACTCTCCGGTCGGTCGGCAGCCACGAATGCCCTCCCGTGTTCTTCATGTCAACAACGTCCAGCGAACGCTTACTCATCCGTTACTTCGTTTCGCGGAGCTCCGGGGTTAGCGATCTCGCGAGTGGACTGCACCACATGCTCCACAGTGGAGGGACGTCGATTCGAGTCTTGGCCCCGGAGCGACGCTCGCCTAGCCTCGAACCCGGTGCCCGCGACGCTGCGGGCACCGACGCATCGAAAACACCGGCGCAGCAACGCGCCAGGTGGGATGGAGCGCGATGGACGGCACCACGGCCCCGCATCCGGCGATCCACCGCATGTTGCACCCGAGGTCGATCGCAGTCCTCGGTGCTTCGAACAACCCGGTCAAGCTCTCCGGCCGCGCGATCGCGCTGATGAAGCGCTTCGGCTACGCGGGCAGGCTGCTGCCGATCAACCCATTGCGCGCGCGGGTGCAGGGAATCCCCGCTCACCCGCGGCTGGCCGACGTCGACGGCGAGATCGACCTCGCGATGATCATGCTTCCCGCCGACCAGGTCGTCGACGCCGTCCGGGACTGCGCCGATCGGGGGATTCCGGCGGCGATCGTGGGCGCGGCGGGATTCGCCGAGCTCGACGAGCAGGGGGCGCGACTTCAGCAGCAGCTCAGCGAGGTCGTCTCCGAGACCGGCATCCGGGTGCTCGGGCCGAACTGCCTGGGCATGTTCAGCCTGCGCGACAAGGCGATGCCGACGTTCACCTCGGCGATGGACGGGGACTTCCAGCTGCGCGAGGGGCCGTTGGCGTTCGTCAGCCAGAGCGGCGCGTTCGGGACCTTCATCTTCTCCGCCGCCCAGCACGCCGGGATCGGCATCTCGCACTTCCTCAACACCGGCAACGAAGCCGACCTGTCGGTCGCCGAGCTGCTGGGCGGGCTGGTCGAGCTCGACGAGGTCCGGGTGCTGATGGCCTACCTGGAAGGCGTCCACGACGGCCGGGAACTGCTGACCGTGGCCCGCCGAGCCCACGAACTGGACAAACCCGTCCTGGCGGTCAAGGTGGGGCGGTCGGACGCCGGCGCCAGGGCTGCGGCGTCGCACACCGCGTCGCTGGCCGGTGAGGACGCGGTCTTCGACGGCGTCGTGCGGCAGTTCGGCGTGGTCCGGGTGGAGGGGATGGAGGACCTGCTCGACGCGGGGATGATCTTCGCCGACGGTCGCCGGGCCAGAGGCAGGCGCCTGACCACGCTGTCGCTGTCCGGCGGCGCCGGCGTGCTGATGGCCGACGCCGCCGCCCGCCACGACCTGGACGTCGCCCCGTGGGAACCCGAGTGGCAGCACCGGATGGCCGAGGTCCTGCCCTCCTTCGGCTCCCCGCGCAACCCGGTGGACCTCACCGCGAACCTGATCAGCGACCCGGCGATGCTGCGGCGCGCCCTGGAGATCGCGGTGGAGCACCCCGGCTCGGACATGATCGCGGTCCTGCTGGGCAATTCCGACCACGTCGCGGACGAGCTCATCGGCGCCGTCGAGCACGCCTACCGCTCCACCGACCGGCCACTGGTCGTGGTGTGGACCGGCGGCAGCGGGCGTCCCCGGGAATGGCTGCGAGAGCTGGGGATTCCGTGCTTCACCGACCCCGGGCGCGCGGCTGCGGCACTGGGCGCACTGGCCGGGTACAGCTTGCGCCCGGCCCCGCCGAGCCCGAAGCGGCCGCGCGACATCGACAGCCGCGCGGTGCGCGCGATCCTGTGCGAAGCGCGCGATCACGGACGCAGGCAGCTCGACGAGCACGAGTCCAGCAGGCTCATCGCCGCCTACGGAGTGCCCTGCGCGGGCGCTTTCCCCGCCAAGGACCCGCAGAGCGCGGTCGCCGCCGCGCACGACCTGGGCACGCCCGTGGCGGTGAAGCTCCTGTCCCGCACCATCGGCCACAAGTCCGACATCGGTGGAGTGCGCCTGAACCTGTCCACCGACGCCGAGATCCTGGAAGCGGCCGATGACCTGCTGCGACTGGATCCGGACGCCAAGCTGCTCGTGCAGCGGATGACGACCGGCACGGAGTTGATCGTCGGCATCAAGCGCGACCCCGCGTTCGGCCCGGTCGTGGTGGTCGGGTTCGGCGGCGTCCTCGTCGACGTCCTCGCCGACAGCCAGGTCGGCGTCGCACCCCTGGACACCGCCTCGGCGAAGCGACTGCTGGTTTCCCTGCGCGGCAGCGAGGTGCTCGCGGGCGTCCGAGGTCAGGCCCCGCGCGATCTCGACGCCGCGGCCGACGCCATCGCCAGGTTGTCCTGGCTGGCCCACGACCTCGCCGACGACCTCGCCGAACTCGACGTCAACCCACTGCTGATCGACGAGAACGGCGCAGTGGCGGTCGACTGCCTCGCCATCCTGACCTGATCGCGGGAGCGCCTTGCGGGACAACGGCTTCCCGCCTCCTCGATCAACGCGCGCGAAGCCCGTCGACGATGACCGACACCATCGGCTGAGCCCGCGCGTCCCATTCGGCTTCGGGAACGCGGGCCAACCCGCCCAGCAGCAGGATGACGTCCGCCGCGCCGACGTCGTCGCGCACCTCGCCGGCGGCCCTCCCCCGCTCGAGCAGCACCTCGAGCGCGTCGTCGAGGCGCTGGTGCTGGTCCGAGTGGAGATCGCGCCACGCCGACGCCTCGATCGCCGCCACGACACCGCGCTTGACCCGCGCGTACTCGACCAGCCGCTGCAGCCGACTGGACGACAAGATCGTCGCCATCACCGGAGCCAGCAGCGGGATCGGTGAGGCGACAGCGCTGGAGCTCGCGGCCCGAGGCGCGGCCGTCGTGCTGGGCGCTCGGCGCACCGACCGGCTGGACGCGCTCGCCGCGCGCATCCGAACCGAGGGCGGTCGGGTGGAGACGCTGGAAGTCGACGTCGCGCAGCGCGCCGACGTCGAGCGGCTGGTGAACCTGGCGGTGAACCGGTTCGGACGCCTCGACGTCCTGGTGAGCAACGCCGGAGTCGCCCGGATCGCACCCCTCGCCGACCTCGACGTCGACGACTGGGACGCCATGATCGATGTCAACCTGCGCGGCGTCCTGCACGGCATCGCCGCCGCCCTGCCGGTCTTCCGGAGCCAAGGCCGCGGGCACCTCGTCACCACGGTGTCGACCTCGGGGTTGAAGATCGTCCCGACGCAAGCCGTCTACGCGGGCACCAAGAACGCCGTGCGCACGCTGCTGGAAGCGCTGCGCCAGGAGTCGACGGACGGCGTGCTGCGCACGACCTCCATCTCGCCGGGATACGTTCGCACCGAACTCGTCGACCACGTCGAGGATCCGGAACAGCGAGCGCAGGCCCAGCAAGCGATGGACGCGCTCGGAATCAGCCCGGAAGCCGTGGCGCGAGCCATCGCCTTCGCCATCGAGCAGCCCGACGACGTCGAGATCGGCGACCTGACCATCCGCCCCACCAGGCAGGGCTGACCGGTGCGGTCAGCGGCCGTGATTCCTGCGGCTCGCGCGGCCATCGCCGCACGTTCGCGGTTCGGTCGTGCCCTGTCAACGTCGAGTTACATCTTTTGACCGTTCGAATTCTCTATTGACCGGTCAAATGCGCGGAGCTAGATTCCGTCCATGGCAACCCCGGCGTACCTGCGCATCCGCACCGAACTGGAGCAGCGGATCCGCTCGGGTGCGCTGCTGCCCGGCAGCAAACTCCCCACCGAGGCGGAGCTGCGCGAGCAGTACTCGGTCAGCCGTGCCACCGCGCAGCGGGTGCTGACCGAACTGGCCCAGGCCGGGCTGGTGGAACGACACCGTCGGCGCGGCACGTTCGTCGCCGAAGGCGCGCGGCAGGAGAACCTGCTGCGCCTGGTCAACCCCGCGCTGCAGGGCCCGGAGATCCCCGGGCGGCACGCGGTGGACTCCGCTGCGGTCATCCCGGCGCGCGACGCCGACGTGGAGATGCCCGGGGTGGACGATGACGCGCCGGTGACGCAGCTGCGCCGGCTCAAGTTCGACGTCGACGACAACCCGATCGCCGTCGAACTCTCCGCGGTCCCGTTCTCGCTGGCACCACGACTGCTCGACGAGGACCTGGCCCACCTGACCGTGCACGACTACTTCTCCCGCAACGGCGTCTCCGCGGCCAAGTCCCGCGTCTACATCGACCCGGTGCTGCTCGACGACGACACCGCGTCCCGGCTGCACCTCACCCCCGGCCAGGCCGTGATCCGGCTGCGCCGGCTGACCTGGCTCACCGACGGCAAGCTCGCCGAAGCCATGTGGCACATCATCCGGCCCGACCTCGTCGAGTTCTTCATCGAGCACAGCGTCCTGTCCACGCAGGACCGCTGATCCCCCCTTCGCCCACAGCGGTTTCACGACGGAACCGTTCGTTCAGCCTGCCCGGAAAACCTTGGAGGAGCGTTCATGACTCGCGTCGCGGTGATCGGCACCGGCGTCATCGGTGCCATGACGGCCTGGCGGCTCGCGCTGCGCGGAGCCGAGGTGCTGGCCTTCGACGCCTACGGCCCCGGCCACGACCGGGGCGCCTCAGCGGGCGAATCCCGCATCTTCCGCACCGCCTACAAGGAAGGCGCCGGTTACGTGCCGCTGCTGCAACGCGCCGAAGCGCTGTGGCGCGAGCTGGAACGCGGCGCGGACGCGCACCTGCTGACGATGTGCGGCGGGCTGACCATCGGCGCGCCCGACAACACCGACGTCGCGGCCGTGCGCCGTTGCGCCGAAGACGCCGGGCTCGACCACGAGGTCCTCGACACCGCCGAATCGCGAAAGCGGTTCCCGCAGCACCGCATCGACGACGGCGAGGTCATGGTGCTCGACCCGGCGGCAGGCGTGCTGCGACCGGAACCCGCCGTGCAGGCCGCGCTGCGGTCCGCCGAGGCGGCGGGGGCCCGGATCCTGTCCTACCACCCCGTCACCGACGCCACCGAGACCGCGGACGGCTGGCGGATCACCAGCAACGACACCACCTTCGACGTCGACCACGTGATCTTCGCGCCCGGCCCGTGGGCACGACAACTCGCGGCGTTGCGGAACCTCCCGGTCCAGGCACGGTTGATCACCGCCTACTGGTTCGCCGCGCGCGACGTCGCCGCGCACTCACCGGAGTCGCTGCCCATCGCCATCCGCAGGCACGCCGAAGCCGGGTTCTCCTGCTTCCCCGCGCTCGACGGAATCGCGATCAAGATCGTGCCGCACCACCTCGGGTGGACCGAGCTCGACGGCCCCGACGACCTCCCCCGCACCTCCGCCACCGACCACGCACGAGCCGCTTCGGCCGCCGCCGCGCGACTGCTGCCGGGGGTGACACCGCACCCGATGCGGACCGGCACCTTCGCCGAGGGCTTCACCCCCGACGACCACGCCCTGCTCGGCCCGCTCCCGGGTCACCACCGGGCCACCGTCATGACCGGGTTCTCCGGGCACGGCTTCAAGCTCGCGCCCGCCTTCGGCGAGATCGGCGCGGACCTCGCGCTGACCGGAGGCACCTCACACGACATCGCAACGCTCGACCCGAACCGCTTCCCGCTGTGAGCCCACTGGAGGCCAACCATGCTCACCGGTTCCACCGGCCAGATCGCCGGGATCATCATCGCCAGCCTGCTGGTCATCGGATTCGGCATCGGCATGTCCGTCTACTTCGGACGCAAGGCGAAGAACTCCGCGGACTGGCTGTCCGCGGGTGAATCGCTGCCGCTGATCGTCGTCATCATCACCCAATTCGCCACCGCCACCGGCGGCGGCGTGCTCATCGCGCACGTCGGCATCGGCTACCGCTCCGGGTGGTCGGTCTTCCTCTACGAGGGATGCGTGCTCGTCGGGTTCCTGGTGCTGATGTGGATCGCGAAGTGGCTGCGCGAGCAGCGCTTCACCACCGTTCCCGACATCATCACCAAGCTCTTCGGCCGCAACCGGCTGGCCATCGCGATCGCCGCGCTGGCCGCCCTGGTCGTGCCGTTCGGTTGGCTCGCGACCCAGTTCGTGGCGTTCGCGCAGCTGTTCGGCCAGCTCACCGGCGTGTCACCGACCGCGCTGGTCCTGCTGATCATGGTGGCGTCGCTGCTGTTCGTGCTGCCCGGCGGCCTGACCTCGGTCGCCTGGACCGACTTCGTGTTCGGCATCTTCATGATCGCCATGTCGCTGGGCGTGGCCGCCTACGCCGTCCACCTCGCAGGTGGTTGGGGCCAGATCACCGCGACCGTCCCGCAGCGGCTGTGGGGCTGGGAGGGGTTCACGGCGGTCGGCTGGGACCAGATCTGGCTGTGGGTCGCGGCGATCCTGCCCGGAACCCTCACCAACCAGCTCTACTACCAGCGGGTCTTCGCCACCAAGAAGGTCTCCGACGCCCGCCGCGGGCTGGGCCTCTCCGGCCTGACGATGCTCATCGGAGGCGTCTACGCCGGGTGCATCGGTCTCGCCGTTCACTCGATGAACCCGGGCCTGGCCAACGAGGAGGACGCCGCAGGCTGGCTGCTCACCCAGCTGCCGACCTGGCTGGTGATCGTCTTCGGCGCGTTCCTGGTCTCCACCATCATCTCCACCACCGGTGCCGCGCTGCAGTCGGTGGTGGCCAACCTGACCCGCGACGTCTACCAGAACATCGCGGGCAAGCAGGCCGGTGAGCGGCAGACCGTCACGCTCTCGCGGATGATCACCGTCGTCGTGTCGGTGCTCGCCGCGGTGCTGGCGATCCTGTTCCCGAAGGCGCTGACCTGGTTGGTGGCGACCTACGCCTACTCCGCGGCGGCGCTGGCGGCGCCGATCTTCCTCGGGTACCTGCTGCACCGGCGACGCCGGCTCACCCCGGCCGCCGCCATCGCGGGCATGGTCGCAGGCATCCTGGGGTGCGCCCTCGCCCAGCTCGCCGACACCACCGTGCCCTACGCGGTCTACGGCATCGCCGTCTCGGCCGCGGCAGTGCTGGGAACCGCGCTGCTGACCCCCGCCCGTCCCGCAGTCGAGAACGAAAGGGCAGTCCGAGCATGAACATCGCCGTGATCGGCCTGGGCGTCCTGGGCGCGGCAACCGCGCGCTCGCTGAGCCTCGCAGGTGCCCAGGTCACCGTCTTCGAACGCACCGCCCCGCTGGCGGGCACCTCGAACACCTCGTTCGCCTGGGTGAACTCGCACAGCAAGAACCCGCGCCCGTACCACGACCTGAACGTGGCGGGCATGGCCGAGCACGACGTCCTGGCGGCCTCGCCGGGCCGGTGCGCGCCGTGGCTGACACTCGGCGGGAACATCGAGTGGGCCGACGACCCCGACGGGACCGAACGGCTGGCCGCATCGGTGCGCGAACTGGAGGAGCGGGACTACCCGGTGGAGTGGATCGGGCCCTCGCAGGCCCGCGACCTGGTCCCCGACCTCCTCGTTCCCGACGGCGTGCGGGACATCGCCCACTACCCCACCGAGGGCCACCTGATCCCGGCTCTGCTGGTCGCGCGCTTGTGGGGAGAGGCCCGCGAGAACGGCGCCGAGCTGCGGTGCCCGGCCGAAGTCGTGTCGGTGTCCGAGACCGGGGACGGGGTGCGGATCACCCTGTCGGACGGCGAGGTCGCCACCGCCGACGCGGTGGTGTTCGCGGCCGGGCGGTGGACCGAGGCGCTGACCGCGACCACCGGTCACCGAGTGGCGATGGCCGATCCGGACGTCGCGGGATCGGCCACCGTCGGACTGCTGGGCTACACCGCTGCGCTGCCGACCCGGCTGGACGCCGTGCTCACCACGCCTGCCCTGAACGTGCGCCCCGACGGCGGCGGGCGGCTCGTGGCGCAGGGCCTGGACCTGGACGCCGACGCGGACCCGGCGAATCCGCCTGCGGTGGACGGCCACCACGCCCAGGAGCTGTGCCGGCGGCTGAACGACCTGCTGGCGGGGACCTCCGGCGCGGTGCTGGAGTCCATCCGGGTCGGACAGCGGTCGATGCCCGGTGACGGGTTGACGGCGGCGGGCTTCCTCGGCGAGACCGGTCGGGTCTACGTGCTGGCCACGCACAGCGGGGTCACGCTGGGACCGCTGCTCGGCAGACTCGCCGCGTCCGAGGTGCTCGGCGGTGACACGGCTCCCGAGCTCAGCCACTTCCGCCCTGACCGTCTCGTCGGTCGAGACTCGTTGCCGCCCTTGCAGAAGGTGCGGTTCGCCGGCCAGCAATGACGATCACTCCGCAGTGGTGTGATGAAACGCTTTCCGCTCCAATCGATTTCGGAGCGTGATCAGGTGGATCATCCCATCCAGCGATCGCTATTCGCTCGCGTTTTCGAATGCCCGGCGGCACAATGGGCACATGAGTTCGATGAAGCGGGCATTGACCCGACACCGGTTGCGAGCACCTGGATGTGGCGGCGTGGCGCGGAACTCCGCCTAGCGCGACGTGACTCGCGTGCTGGTCCCCAGACCACGGGATCACGAGCCAGGCGCCGTCAGATGATCACCGAGGACCGGCCTCCGCGGAAACCGGCCACCCGGTACGCCCCTCCAGAGCAC
This sequence comes from Saccharopolyspora terrae, assembly GCF_004348435.1. NCBI lineage: Bacteria > Bacillati > Actinomycetota > Actinomycetes > Pseudonocardiales > Pseudonocardiaceae > Saccharopolyspora > Saccharopolyspora terrae. The sequence continues at coordinate 26,432 of NZ_SMKS01000026.1, forward strand.
GGCTGTTGTTTGAGAACTCCACAGTGGGAAAGCTCAGCCCAGGTGGCGGTGCAGGAAGTCCAGGGTGCGCGGCCAGGCGACGCGGGCCGATTCCTCGTGGTACGACGCGGGGTTCTGGTCGTTGAAGAACGCGTGGCCCGCCGCGTACACGTGGATCTGGGGGTGGACGTCCGTCTGCTTCTTGATCTTGTCCGCCACCTCGCCGACGGCGTCCACCGTGACGCCGCGGTCGTACTCGCCGAAGTGGCCGAGCATCGGTGCCGTCATCGCGGAGAAGTCCGTCTCGACCGGGGGAATCCCGTAGAAGGGGATGACGGCGCCGATGCGGTCACCCTGCTGAGCCGCCAGGACCAGCGCGAACTTGCCTCCCATGCAGAAGCCGACCGTGCCGACGGCCGACCCGGTCACCAGTTCGTGCCCCAGCAGGTAGTCCACTGCGCCTGCCAGGTCACGAGCCGCCCGGTCGACCGGCAGCTCCTGCATCATCCGGGCGGCTTCCTGCGCGTCGTGCGTGGTGTGGCCGCCGTAGAGGTCCGGGGCCAGGGCCACGAAGCCCTCGGCGGCGAAGCGGTTCGCGACATCGGCAACGTGGTCGGTCAGCCCCCACCACTCCTGGATCACCACCACTCCCGGGCCCGGTCGCCCGGGAGTCGCCAGGTAGCCGTGGGCGGTCCGCCCGTTGCTGGCGAAGCTGACGTTCTGGTGCGGGTTCGTCACGCTCGTGCTCCTTCGTCGGAGGATGACCGTTCGCCGGGGCCGCTCGTGCCCGCACCATGATCCCGCCGCGAACAGCTGATCGCAGCCCTCAGTCGAGCGGCATGTGGAAGATCTCCCAGGTGTGCCCGTCCGGGTCCTCGAAGCTCCGGCTGTACATCGGGCCTTCTTCCACGACCTCCCCGATGCGCGGCGACCCCGCCTCGCGGGCCTTCGCCACGAGCTGGTCCACCTCCTCGCGCGAGTCGGCGGTGAGGGCGGTGATGACCTCGGTGACCTTGGTCGAATCCGCCAGGTCCTTGGTGATGAAGGACTTGAAGAACGGTTCCACCAGCAACATCGCGTAGCTGTCGTCGTTGATCACCATGCAGGTGGCGTTCTCATCGGTAAAGTTCTGGTCGAAGGTGAACCCCAGCGCGGTGAAGAACTCCACCGACCGATTCAGGTCCTTGACGGGCAGGTTGAGGAAGGTCTTCATGGCCATCGTCATCACTCCACTCAGTTGAGGTCGGAACTGTCAGGATCGGGCGAGGAAGGGGATGGTGCCGCGCCGAGCCCACGCGACGAGCAGCAGCACCACGCCCAGCACCAGCGGCGACAGGGCCACCACGGGGGCGCCGAGCGGGAAGATCTGCGCCAGCACGGCGCCCACCATCACCAGCGCCAGCCCGAACGCCGCGAGCCCGCACAGCCGCGGGATCAGCAGGCCGATCGCACCGAGCAGTTCGACCGCCCCGGTCAGGTAGCGGAACCACTGCCCGAAGCCGATCAGGTCGAACATCTGCACGGCCATCGGATCACCGAGCAGCTTCGGGACCGACGCGAAGACGAAGAACGCGGCGAGCAGCACCTGCAGCACCCAGAGCCCGATGTTGACCGCCCGTCCCGGCGGAACCTTGGTCTCGTTCGCACTCGTAGTCATTCGGACGCACCCTTCCCATCGCGCTGTTGAGATTCGATCGCAGGTATCGACTCGACGCGCGCTGGAAACTCATCGGTGGTCGCCGACGAAAAGGGGTGTCAGTCCACCAACTGGTCGAGCACGGTGGTGAAGACGTCGCGGTCCACGGTGACCGGGTCTTGGGCGAGCCAGTGCCCGATGTCCTTGACGAACTGCGCCGGGGTCATCGGCACGACCTGCTCGTCAGGCTGCTCGACGGTGGTGATCTCGCCGGCTCGGCTGGGGTAGATCAGCACCGCACCGCGCACCTCGACCTCGGGCAGCAGCGCCTCGAAGTTGGCCACGCCCTCGTTCAGACGGGTCACACCACCGCGGAACGGGTGCCCGTTGCGCCACAGCGACCCCTTCTCGTCGGTCGTGTAATGCCCGGGCAACCAGCTCTTGGACTCCACGAGCACCAGCCGGCGTCCGCACAGCACCGCGTGGTGGACGTCTTCGAACACCGAGTCCGGCCAGGTCAGACCGTGGAAGACACGCACACCGGGCAACCGGATGAGGTACTTCGCGCACAGCTCGGCGGTGAGCAGCTGGGCCCGCTCGTGCTGGATGTCGGGCAGCCCGAAGATGCGCTGGTTGCCGAACTCGGCGGTGAACATCCGATGGTCCCGGTGGGCGCCGATGTGGCGGCGCAGGAGCACCACGATCACGACCCCGGAGCTGATCAGCAGGCCCAGCCAGGTGGCCATCAGCACCGCGTTGAGCTCGACGGCCACCCCGGCCAGCAGCAGCAACGACCAGGCGCCGACCAGCGCGAACGTCGGCATCCGGTCCGGGCCGAGAACCGGCAGGTACTGCACTCGCGCCTGCGGGTCGACGCCGTCCCACCAGTCGAGGTCGTCGAGCCGCACCCGCGGCATCCGGGGCACGTAGTCGGGGTCCTCCCCGAAGTCGCGACCGGGCCGCCTTGTTCCCCCCGGCCGTCGCGGACGCCTCGGCGGAGCGGTCTCGGCCTCGACCGGACGGCGCCGGGCGCGGTCGTAGGAAGCGCGACGCACCGGGTCGGTGAGCGTCTCGTAGGCCTCCTGGAGGAGCCGGAACGCACCGTCGCTACCGCCGACGTCGGGGTGCATGGTGCGGGCGAGCGTCCGATAAGCCGATTTGATCTCGACCGGCGTCGCGTCGCTCCCCACACCGAGGAGTTCGTAGTAGTCGACCCCGCGCACTACCCTCCCCGCCTCCCGGACCGCGCGGCAACAACGAGCTGCAATGAGAACGCCCGGCAATGATAGGACGTGAGCCGAGATCAAGATCAACCGACCGGCAGGAAATCACCACGAACCGGACCACCGACCGCCCGGCGGGCACGAAAAAACCCGCTGACCTGCTTGGCCAGCGGGCTCTTCCACGCGGATGACCGAGGCGGCGCTCCGCCGCCCCTCCCTTTTGGCCATCCGGGAGCCGGGCTCGGTCCTGGATGGCGCCTGGGACCGGCTCGGCCTGCTGTGCGGTGCACGACCGCGTAAGTCTGGGTGAATGCTCTGCGGGCGGGGACCCGTCCGGCATCGCCGTCCACCATAGCCGATCGAGGCGGCGTTGTGGGCGAAATCGACTCCCGAACCCGCGAACCGTTCGGCCGGGTGCCTGGTTGGACGCCCCTCAGCCAGGCCGAGATCACGGGGCGCGACCTTGACGCGATCTGATTCGACGTGCATAAGATCGCCGGTCGAGCCGCTGGCTGAAAGGGTGCAGATGGCTGCGGATCCGCTCGCTCCCGGCGTCTGGGGCGTGGTCGCCACCCCGTTCACCGAGTCCACACAGGACGTCGATCTGGCGTCGTTGTCGAAGCTCGTCGGGCACTACCGCCGGATCGGCGTCACCGGGCTGACCGTGCTCGGCGTCTTCGGCGAGGCGGTGCGCCTGTCTGCGGCCGAGAAGCGAGCGGTGCTCGAAGTCATGGTGGAAACCGTGGACCTGCCGATCGTGGTGGGTGCCTCCAGCACCTCGCCGGCACCCGTGACCGAAGAAGTCGAACTGGCCGCCGACGTGGTCGGCGACCAGCTGGCCGGGGCGATGGTGCAGGTCAACACCGCTGACCCGGCGCTGCTGGCCACCCAGCTCAACGCGCTGCACGCCGCGACCGGCGCCGGCCTGGTCGTGCAGGACTACCCGCTGGTCACCGGCGTGTCGATCAGCGCGGTCGACCTGGCCTCGGCAGTCGAGCAGGTCGAATCGGTGACGGCGGTCAAGGCCGAGGCCCCGCCCACTCCCCCGGCGATCGCCACGCTGACCGCTCGCACCGGTGTCCCCGTCTTCGGCGGGCTCGGCGGCGTCGGACTGCTGGACGAGCTGGCCGCGGGCTCGGCGGGAGCGATGACGGGATTCTCGTTCCCCGAGGGGCTCAAGGCCTGCGTGGACGCGTGGAGGCGGGGCGGCTACCAGGCGGCGCTCGAGGCGTACCTGCGGTACCTGCCGCTGGTGAACTTCGAGGCTCAGGCCCGCATCGGGCTGGCGATCCGCAAGGAGGCGCTGCGCCGACGGGGCCTCATCGCCGAATCGCGGGTGCGCGCACCTGCGCCCGGCATGCCGGAGAGCCTGGAGAAACAACTGGATCGGCACTTGGCGGCCGTGGAGAACATGGAGAACTGATGGATCTGGGAATCGCCGGCCGCAATGCGCTGGTCTGCGCCTCGACAGGTGGATTGGGTGAGGCGACCGCGCGGGCGCTGGCAGCCGAGGGCGTCAACGTGGTGGTGTCCGGCCGTCGTGGTGAGCGCGCGCAGGCGATCGCCGCCGAACTGCCCGGCGCCACTGGCGTCGAAGTGGACCTGACCGCGCCGGGCGGGGCCGAGAAGCTGCTGGCGGCGGCGCAGGACGCGCTGGGGCAGATCGACATCCTGGTGCTCAACGGTCCCGGGCCGCGCCCGGCCAGCGCCTCCGAGGTCGGCCCGGACGACACCGCCGAGGCGGTGCGGAACCTGCTGCTGGTGCACCAGAAGCTGGTCGGCGGCGTGCTGCCGGGGATGCGGGAGCGCCGTTGGGGCCGGCTGCTGGCGATCGCCTCCAGCGGCGTGGAGGCCCCGATCCCGAACCTCGCGCTGTCCAACATCGGTCGCAGCGCGCTGGCGGCGTACCTGAAGAGCCTGTCCATCGACGTGGCCGACGAGGGCGTCACCGCCAACCTCCTGCTGCCGGGCCGGATCGCCACCGACCGCCTGTCGTCGCTGGACGGCGCCACGGCGGAGCGCGAACGCCTGCCGGTCGAGGAGGTCCGCGCCCGGGGAGAGGCCGCGATTCCGGCCAAGCGCTACGGCGAGCCCGCCGAATTCGGCGCCACGGCAGCGTTCCTGTGCAGCGCCCACGCCTCCTACATCACCGGGACCGCGATCCGCTGCGACGGGGGCCTCGTCCCGACCTTGTGACACCAGCGATGGCCGCACGAGGCGTGCCGCGCGGAACGACGGGAGGTTTCTCCGCGCGACACGCCTCTTCCGCCTCCGGGAGTGTCAGCCGGTGACGGAGTTCAGGGTCGGCAGGTACGCGTTGGCGTGCCCGTCGACGTCGGGGTGGAAGGACTCCTGGATCGGGTTGCTCGGACCGTTGATCCACTCGTCGGAGGCGCAGACGCCGTGCCCCTCGAAGGCGCTTCGCGGGTCGGCGAAGGAGAACCCGGCGGCCGAGGCGCGTTCGGAGATCACCGAGGCGAGTTCGTCGGCGCCCTCGTTGATCCGCTGGCGCTTGTACTCGGAGTAGAACGGGATCCCGCAGTCGCCCATCTCGTTGATCTTCGGGTACCCGAGCACCACGACCTCGGCGTTGGGCGCCGCGGAGCGGATGTTGGCGTAGGTGGAGTCGAGCTTGGCCGGCAGCTCGTTGCGGGCCTCCTCGGAGGCGTCGTTGACGGCGTTGTCGCAGCCCTCGTCGGTGCCGGCGACGCAGCTGGTGATGACGTCGACGAATCCGATGTCGTTGCCGCCGATGGAGATGGTGACCAGCGTGGTGTCGGCGCTGAGCGAGCCGAGCTGGTCGGCGTTGACGTCGTCGGTGACGGCACCGGAGCAGGCCGCGAACTCGAAGCTGGCGACTCCGTGCGAGTCGGCCCACAACTGCGGATATGCCTTGGGGCTTCGAAGACAACTCCCGCTGTCCTCGAAGTACTCCCGGGTGCCGGTTCCCGAGGCGTAGGAGTCGCCCAGGGCGACGTAGTTTTCGGCGGCGGATGCGGAGTCGGAATCAGCTGCGAAGGCCGGTGCGGCCGTGCCCGAGACGACCGTGCAGGCTGCCACCGCACCGATGAGGTACCTTGCGTGACGCATGTTTTCCTCCGTTCGGAGCGCGAAAAGCTCCTTCATTCAAGGAAGTCCGCGCCGAATTTCGGAGAACTTGGCGAGTACCCGCCAGTAACCGGCTCCCGCAGCAGCTCGAACGTCACACCGGTAGCCGCCATCAGGACAGTTCCGGGATCCGGTTTCGCCGGTTTTCCCAATGCCGCCGGAGCGGCGAGGCTCTGAAAGGGCTCACAAGACGCACGTACGTTTTGTTCGAATTCGTACGATTGCAGCAGGCGCTGCGCCTCACGACCTGGCATAGTCCTATGCCTCCCGGCACCCCATCCCACTCTTTTGAGGAGGGCGTATGACACTCCGGGTTCCCGATCACCACACCGCTTCGGCGGTGCTCTCGCGGGCCATCGCCGCAGTGCCGGAGGCGTTCGACGACGGCGTGCCCCGCAACCTCATCGACCGCCGCTGGCAGGCCGTCGGGGAGCCCGCCCCGCAGGTCACCCCGGTGGACGGCACTGTCTTCTCCCAGCTGCCCAAGATCGACGCCGCGACCGCGCAGGACGCCGTGCGCGCAGCGGCCAGGGCCCACCAGGCGTGGGCGCAGACGACCTTCGAGCAGCGTCGGGAAGCGGTGACCAGCGCGGTCGAGGCCATGTCGCAGGTCCGCGACGACCTCGCACTGCTGCTCGCCTGGGAGATCGGCAAGCCGTGGAAGGCCGCCTGCGCCGACGTCGATCGCTGCCTCGACGGCGTGCGCTGGTACGCCGAGCACACCGAGCAGATGCTCAACCAGGACGTGGAGGGCGCCCCGTACAAGCGCCAGCCGCTGCCCGGCCCGGTGAGCAACATCGCCAGCTGGAACTACCCGATGAGCGTCCTGGTGCACGCCGAGCTGGTGCAGCTGCTCGCGGGCAACGCCGTGATCGCCAAGACCCCGACGCAGGGCGGCGCGGTGACGCTCACCGTCGCGCACGCGCTGATGGCCCGCGCCGGGCTACCGGCCACACTGCTGTCCGGGGACGGGTCGGCCCTGTCGGACCCGCTGGTGCGCTCGCCCGAGGTGGGCGCGCTCGCGTTCGTCGGCGGACGATCCAACGGCGGCAAGATCGCCGCGCAGCTGGTCGACACCGGCAAGCGGCACATGCTGGAGCAGGAGGGCCTCAACACCTGGGGCCTGTGGGAGTTCTCCGACTGGGACGGGCTGAGCGCGCACCTGCGCAAGGGCTTCGAGTACGCCAAGCAGCGCTGCACCGCCTACCCGCGGTTCGTGGTGCAGCGGAAGCTGGTGGACAAGTTCCTCGCCACCTACCTCCCGGTGGTGCAATCGGTGCGCTTCGGCCACCCGCTGGCCGGCGAGAACGGCGAGCCGCCCGCGCTGGACTTCGGCCCGCTGATCTCGGCGGCGAAGGCCACCGAGCTGGAAGGCCGGGTCGCCGAGGCATTGCGCCACGGTGCCGTTCCGCTGCACCACGGCGACCGCTCCCAGGGGCGCTTCCTGGAAGGTCAGGACGTCTCCGCCTACGCCGCACCGGTGACGCTGCTGGCGCCGCCGGGTGCCAGCCGGCTCATGCACGAGGAGCCGTTCGGGCCGGTCGACACCATCGTCGTGGTCGACACCGAGGCCGAGCTGCTGGCGCAGATGAACGCCTCCAACGGCGCGCTCGTCGCCACCGTCGCCTGCGACGACGAGTCGTTCGCCGCCGAGCTGGCCGAGAGCGTCCAGGCGTTCAAGGTCGGCATCAACAAGCCGCGCTCGCGCGGTGACCGGGACGAGCCGTTCGGCGGCCGGGGCGCGTCGTGGAAGGGCGCGTTCGTCGGGGGCCAGCACCTGGTCCACGCTGTCACCCAGGGGCCTCCGGGAGAGCAGCTCTACGGCAACTTCCCGGGCTACCACCGCTATCCGCAGACCTGATCGCGGCGCGAGCGAACGGGGAACCCCGCTGCGGCGGGGTTCCCCGTTCGTCATCTGCGGGCGGCCGCTCGCGCCCGGCGCGATCACCAGGGTTCGCCGGGGCGGGGGTCGCAGGTGAGCGGCATGCTGCGGTCGAGGGCGGCCCCGGCCGGGTAGTAGTAGATCCAGCCGTCCTCGTCGGGGGTCGGGTGGATCCCGGTGGGCGTGAGAGCCCTGGTCGGCGCGGGCCAGGGCTTCCAGCCCCGCGCTTCGTAGAAGGGGCGGCCGGCTTCGCTGGCTCCGAGGGCCCCGAGGTCGTAGGCCGCGCGGATCATGCGCTCGACCTCGGCCATGAGGGCGGCGCCGATGCCCCGCCCCTGGCGGTCTCGTCGCACCGCGACGCCCTCCACGTAGCCGGTGCGCAGGGCGCGGTCGCCGAGCAGCAGGCGCCGCATCACGAGCGCGGCGTGCCCGACCAGTTCATCGCCCTCCCAGGCGAGCACGTGCATGCCGCCCAGGCAGTGCTCCCAGTCGGCTTCGGTCATGGCGTCGTCCTCGACGAAGACGTCCCACAGCAGCCCGCGCGCCGCGCGCAGACTCGCCACGTCGAGGTCCGCGGTGTGCGCGGTCCGCAATTCGGCCATGCGGCACATGATGGCAGGAATCAGGCGACCGGGGGCTCTTTCGCCGACGTCCGGATCAGGTTCTCGGCGAGCTCGCTGGCATTGCGCCCGCACATCCGCCCCTGGCAGGACCCGAGCCCGACGCGGCAGGACAGGTTCAGCGAGCTCGCGTCGCGCTGGGCGGGCGCGCTGTCCCGAAGGGCCTGGTAGGGAACCTCTTCGCAGCGGCAGACGACGGTCTGCGGGGTGAGCCACTCGTTCCAGTCCTCACCGATGCGGGTCGCCGACGCCATCGCCCGGCCGAAGCGCTGTCCACATCGGACGACGAGCATGGCTCGGCGAGCGGGTTTTTCGACCTCGCGCCACGTGGTCGCCTCGACGTGCACCGCCGCGGCGAGACCCGCGACGGCACCCTCCGCCGCTGCGGCACGGGCTCCGGCGATGCCGGTGGCCTCACCTGCCGCGAACACCCACGGCGTCGAGCTCCGCTGCGCTCCGTCGACCCGCACGAAGCCGTCCTCGATCTCGCAGCCTGCCGCTCTCGCGAGTTCCAGGCGCGGTTCCAGGCCGTGGGCGACGCAGATCGCGTCCACCGGGATCCTCCGGTGCGTGCCCGGGACCGGCCGCCACCGCGCGTCGAGCTTGGCGACCACGGCCTCCTTGACCCGTTCCTCGCCCACCGCCGCCACGACCCCGGCTCGGGTGCGGAACTGCGTGTTGCCGACGAGTCTGCGCAGGTAACCGGCGAACCCGGCGAGCTTGTCCCACTGACCTGCCAGATCCGGTGCTCGCCGCAACCAGGCCGTAGGGCTCCCCGCGTCGAGCACGGCCACCACGTCGGCGCCCACGCCCAGCAGCGATTCGGTGACCGGCAGCAGCAGCGGCCCGGTTCCCGCGACCAGCACCCGGCTGCCCACCGCGATCCGCTGGCCACTCGCCAAAGCGTGCGCGGCCCCGGCGGTGAACACGCCGGGCAGCTCCCAGCCCGGGAACGGCAGCACCCGGTCGTGCGCTCCGGTGGCCAGCACCAGCGCGTCGGCGTGGAAGGTCTCCCCCGCGTCCCCGGGTCCGGTGCTCACGTGGACGTCGTGCCCGTCCAGCGACCGAACGCCGCCGGACAACCGCCGGATGCGCGGGTGCGCGCCGATCTCCTCGGCGAGGGTCGTGAAACTCCCCTGCGCTCGCCGGATCCGCTGCGGTTGGGCTAGGCCGAACTGCTCGGGCGGCGCCTGGTGGTACTTCCCGCCCAGTGCGTTCGAGGAGTCGACGAGCAGCACCTCGGCCCCGGCTCGGGCGGCGTTCAGGGCGGCGGTCATGCCGGCCGGGCCCGCACCCACGACCACGACGCTCATCCCCGCTCCTCACGGCCGCGGGTGCTGATCACGTCGCCGGGTTCGACCGACCGCAGGCAGGCGCGGACGCCCGGGGTCCCGTTGACCACCAGCACGCACTCGGCGCACACGCCGATCCCGCAGAACAGCCCGCGCCTCCGGCCGCGACCACCGGATTCGCGCCACGAGGTCAACCCCAGCGACATCAGCACGGCGGCGACCGTCTGCCCGGCGTGCGCGGTGACCCGGCGTCCGTCCACCTCGACGGCGAAGCTGGCCTGGTAGCGCGGTTGCACGGGGTCCAGGTGGGCGGGCAGCAGGTACGGTCCGGTCAACAGCCGCCACCTCCTGGATCTGCACCGGCATGGCGCTCTCACCCGTGCCCGGTGCGCTCGGTTCCCGATCGAACCGACAGGAGAAATTGAACTGCCCCAGAACAGATCGCGCATCAATCCATTGATGTAGGCCCGTCAGACATGGGACTGATGCGCGAGAACGGCCGTCCCCGGCAGCCACCGCCTGCGCTGCGGTGCTGCCGGGGACGGCCTCTTCCCTCTCCCGATGGCTTGAGATCTACGGCTGCGGGAACTGCGCCGCGTAGGTCTTCACGGCGTTGGCGATGGCCGCGAAGTTGCGCTCCAGGGCTTGGGCGTCGACGTTCTCGACGGTGTCGCAGGCCTGGTGGTAGCAGGCGTCGAACGCCTCACCGGCCTGGCCGCCCCACTTCTCGGCCTGCTCCGGGCTCTTGGTCTCCTCCGCGCCGGTGAAGGTGCCACCGGCCGGGATGCCGACCTCGATGAACGGACCGTAGTCGGATCGACCGTCGAAATCGGTGCCCTCGGCGGGCGCACCGGCCGCACCCAGCGAGTCGTTGAGGAGCTTCTCGATCTGCGCCGAGCCCTCCGGGCCCGGACCGGCGCCGACGCCGTCGGAGTCGTCGCCGTCGTAGGTGAAGTAGCCGGCGTTGGGCGAGCCGACCATGTCGAAGTTCAGGTAGGCGGCGATCTTCCCGCGCTCGGCCTCCGGCAGCGTCTCCACGTAGTGGGTGGAGCCCACCAGGCCCTCTTCCTCCGCGCCCCAGAAGGCGAAGCGGAGCTTGTTGGTCGGCGTTTCACCGCCGGCCGCGTAGTCGAGCGCGGCCTGCAGGATCGCGGCCGAACCGGTTCCGTTGTCGTTGATCCCCGGCCCCTCGCCCACGCTGTCCAGGTGGGCGCCGAACATGACGACCTTGTTGGCGTCACCACCCGGCGTTTCGGCGATCAGGTTGTAGGTGGGACCGCCGAGGGAGTCGAACTCCTGGACCGCCGTGGTGAAACCGGCTTCGTCGAGCTTGCCCTTGATGTAGTCCAGGGAAGCCTGGTAGCCGGGCGTGCCGGCGGCTCGGTTCCCGCCGTTGGCACCGGCGATGTTCTGCAGTTCCTGCAGGTGGTCCTGCACGGCCACGGCACCGGCGCGTGCGCTGTTCTCGGCAACGGCCGCGGTGGGCAGCACCAGCGCTGCGGCCGCCGCGAGCGCGGCAGCGGTGGCGAGCATCGGGCGGTTCGGCATCTCCGCGATCCCCTTCGTCGATGTCGGAGTCGATCTCGATCGATCGCGTATTCGCCAGGCGAACGTATCGGCGGGGATCACCAGGAAGACCGTTTTGACCAAAAGTCGCCTCACCAAAACGTTTTTCCCGTATTCGCGGTGGGATCTCACGGTTGCAGAGCACGGCCGGACGCTCGCTGCGCTCGGCCGATCAGGGCTCGCGTTGTTCTCCCGGCGGTGCTGAGGCAAGCTGGTGCGACACCCCACTACCCCATGGAGGTACCGCACGTGGAACAGGTGGTCCTGCTCGACGAAGCCGGCCAGGCGATTGGCGTCGAGGACAAGGCGACCGTGCACCACCAGGAGACGCCGCTGCACCTGGCGTTCTCCTGCTACGTGTTCAACGACCACGGCGAATTCCTGCTCACCCAGCGGGCGCACCACAAGCGGACCTTCCCGAGCGTGTGGACCAACACCTGCTGCGGACACCCGGCTCCGGAGGAGGAGATGAAGGCCGCCATCACCCGCCGGCTCGGCGAAGAGCTCGGCCTGAGGGTGCGCGGGCTCGAACTGGCGCTGCCCGCGTTCCGCTATCAGGCCACAATGGACAACGGGGTCACGGAAAACGAGATGTGCCCTGTGTTCGTCGCTTTCACCGACAGCACCCCCGCGCCGAACCCGGACGAGGTCGCGTCGACTCGTTGGGTGCGCTGGAAGGAGTTCAGCACCGGGGTCCTCTCCGGTGACACCGAGGTCTCCCCCTGGTGCGCGCTGCAGGTGCGGGAGCTCACCGAGCTGGGGCCCGAACCCGCGCAGTGGCCCATCGGCACCCCGGCGAACCTCCCGCCGGCGGCCCGCGTGGCCTGAGAACCGCGCAACACCGAGCGGCCCCGGGACTCAGCTGAGTTCCGGGGCCGCTCGACGAGCGCTACTCGGCCCGAGCGAGCGGGGTGAGGTCGCGCGACCAGCTCCACTCGCCGGGTTCGGGCGCACCGACCAGCTTCATGCCCGCGCCCCGCAGCGTGCGGGAGATCGCGGTGTTGTCGACGTGGGTGTGCGCGGTGAGCGTCGTGATCCCCAGCTCAGCGGCCTGGTCGACGATGTGCTGGGCGAGCACCGCGCCGACGCCCCGGCGCTGCCAGTCGTCGCGCACCAGCAGGGCGAGCTCGCCGCTGTCGCCGTCGTACATCAGGTTCCCCATCCCCACGACCTCGCCCTGCGGCCCGAGAGCCAGCGTGGAGCGCCCCAGAGCCGGGGTCAGGAGACGTCGCAGTCCTCGTTCGCCCGGGGCCGGTCCGGGGCTGAAGTAGCGGCGGAACCGCGCCGCGCTGGAGCAGCGCTCGTGGAACTCGGCGACCAGGTCGAGGTCGGCGCGATCGGCCGGGCGCAGCGTCAGCTCGATCCCGCCGGGTGTGGTCGCGGCCCGCTCTGTCGGGCGGACGCGGGCGCGGCAGCTGGTGACCAGGTCGACCAGCGCGCGGGAGCGGGCGAACTCGGCCGGGGTGAACGCGCCTCCGGGCCGGGTCAGCACGAGGAACCCGCCGCCGGGTTCGGCCAGGCACATCGCGTCCTCGGTGAAGACCCCGGCCTCCAGCGACGGCTCGGGTTCCTCCTGCCACCGCACGTCGACGTGCCCGAGCAGCGAGCGCAGACCCCGCACCAGGTCGGTCCGGCCGTTGACCAGGTCGTTGGCGAGGGTGGCGGTGCGGGTGGGCACGTCGTCGAGCTCGCGGACGTCGGCGCGCGCGGCGGTCACGTCGTAGCCGCCGGCGCTCTCCACCGCGGCGACCAGGTCGGCGTGCCGGATCCGGGTGGGAACGTGCAGCAGCACCTCGTCGACCGCCCCGTCCGCGACCGGGTGCACCTGCATGGTGCGGATGTCGCCGCCGAGCGCCGCCAGCGCCCCGGCCAGCTTCGCCAGGCGGCCGGGCGTGTCGGTGACGCGAGCCCGCAGCCGCCACAGGTTCTGCGGGACGAACGCCACCTCAGACGGGACCGGTTCCGGGCCCTCCTCGGTCGTGATGGGGACGGTCCCGCGGCGCGACCACCACCGCGCGGCACCCGCGGCCAGCAGCGCCGCTCCGAGGGACATCAGCACCAGCGTCGCGGCGGAGTGGCTGCGCACGCCGGTGACGAGGAGGTTCGCCGCACCTGCGACCAGGAACAGCGCGGCCAGCTCGATGATCTCGCGGGTCCAGTCCCCGTGGGCTCGACGGTGCTCGCTGGGAGTCATGCCCCCATGCTTCAGGCACCGCGTTTCACCGGGACGAACTCGGATCACACCGGCGTTAACAGCCGGACATCACACCGAGCGGTGAACGCGCGACGATCAGCGAACCGATTGGCCGTAGCCCGCGAAGAGGGTCGCGCAGTGGGCGAGTTCCTCGTCGGGGAGCACGGCCGGGGCGCCGAGCTTGGCCGCCGTGAGCCAGAGCTCGCAGAGCCATTCGAGCTGCCGGGCCCGGTTGTAGGCCTTGGTGAGGCTGTTGCCGATGGTGACCGTGCCGTGGTTGCGGAGGATGCAGCCGTTGCGGTCGCGCAGCGCCTCGGACATCGACACCGCGAGGGCGTCGGTGCCGAAGGTGGCGTAGTCGGCGACGCGCACGGCACCGCCGTAGTCGGCCAGCTGGTAGTGCACGGCCGGAACCTCGTCGCGCAGCAGCGACAGCGCCGTGGCGTGCAGCGAGTGGGTGTGCACGACCGCGCCCGCGTCGTGCTCGACGTAGGCGGTGAGGTGCATCGGCAGTTCGGAGGTGGGCTTGAGCTCGCCCTCCACGACCTCACCGCTGAGGTCGACCAGCGGGATGTCCACCGGCCGCAGCTCGTCGTACTCCACGCCCGACGGCGTGACCGCGACGAGGTCGCCGCTGCGCACCGACACGTTGCCGGAGGTTCCCACCACCAGCCGGTCGGACGTCATCCGCCGCGCGATGTCGATGACCTCGCCGCGCTGCTCGGCCAAACGCAATGCGCTCATCCCTTCCCGCTCAACAGGCCACCCCGGTGCCCTCGTAGCCGTCGATCGCCGCGACCTTCTCGGCCGAGGCCGAACTCGTGTCGAAACGGTAGTCGAGCCACTCACCGGCGAGCTTGCGGGCCAGTTCGAGCCCGACCACGCGCTGCCCGAAGCACAGCACCTGCGCGTTGTTGCTCAGCACCGACCGCTCGACCGAGTAGCTGTCGTGCGCGGTGACCGCCCTGATCCCGGGCACCTTGTTGGCGCTGATGGCCACGCCGAGCCCGGTTCCGCACACCAGAAGCGCCCGGTCGGCCGACCCCTCGGCGACCAACCGGGCGGCCTGGACCGCCACGTGCGGGTAGGCGGTGTGCTCGTCGTTGCCGACACCGACATCGACGACGGAGGCGACCCGGGAGTCGTTCTCCAAGTCCTTCTTCAGCGCGTTCTTGTACTCCAGCCCGGCGTCGTCGGATCCGACGACGATGCGGTACGGCTCTTCGCTCACTGGTCCTCTCCCCCTCCGGTGCGTTCGCCGATCAGCTCTCCGACCCGGGTGAGCACGAGCGCCAGCGACGTCGCGCCCGGGTCGGGTGTTCCCACGCTGCGTTCGGCCAGCGGCCTGGCCCGGCCCGTCCGGGGCCGCAGTTCTGCGGTGGTGGTGGCCGCCTTGGTCGCCACCGCCGCCGCGCGACGCCACGCCGCGGCTGCGCCGCTGCCCTCGTCGACCGCGCCGCGGAGCTCCTCGGCGAACGGCACCAGGGCGTCGACCAGGGTCTTGTCGCCGAGTTCGGCGCGGCCGAGGCGCTGCACCGAGGCCAGCGCGGCCTCGGTACCGGCCACCAGGTCGGCCGCGCGAGCCTCGCGGTCGTCGGGCAGCAGGTCGCCGAAGGAGCGCAGCGCGGCTCCCCACAGCACCCCTGAGGTCCCGCCGGCCTTCGACGCCCACGCGTCGCCGGCCGCGAGCAGCACGGCTGCGGGACCGACGCCCTGTGCCGCTGCGGCTTCGGCGGCTTCGACCGCCGCCGAGCTGCCGCGCGTCATGCCGCGTCCGTGGTCACCGTCGCCCGCGATGGCGTCGAGGCGCCCGAGCTCGTCCTCGTTGTCGCGCAACAGGTCTGCGACCGCGCGCAACGACGTGACCACCTCGGAGGCAGTGGCCTGCCCCTGCTCCGGCGCGACCACGACCTCCGGTTCGGCCACCACCGGGTCCTCGACCTCGACGTCCGATGTGGACGCTTCGACGAATCCCCTGCGGTAGGCGGGAGTGTCGGCCGGGGCGAGCCAGAGCCGTTCGAGCTCGTCGTCCAGCCAGGTCAGGGTCAGCGAGCAACCGGCCATGTCCAGGCTGGTCACCAGCTCGCCCACCTCCGGAGCGACGACCTCGACACCGGCCTCGGCCAGCAGCCGCGACGCGGTTCCCCACACCACGAACAGTTCCTCGTACTTGGTGGCGCCGAGCCCGTTGAGGATCGCCGTGACCCGACCACCTTCGGCCGGGGCCTCGGCCAGCAGGCCGTCCACCAGGGTCTTCGCCAGTTCCGACGCCGTGGGCATGGGGGTCTCGGACACGCCGGGCTCGCCGTGGATGCCCAGGCCCAGACCCATCCGGCCTTCGGGCACCTCGAACAGCGGGTGGTCTTGCCCGGGCAGCGTGCAGCCGTCGAAGGCGACTCCGAGGCTGCGGGTGCGCGCGTTGGCGTGCTCGGCGACGCGCACCACCTCGTCGAAGTCGTAGCCCTCCTCCGCCGCTGCGGAGGCGACCTTGAACACCACGAAATCGCCCACCACGCCGCGCCGCTTGGCCTGCTCCTCGGTGGGAGCGCTGGCGACGTCGTCGGTGACGACCACGTTGTGCGCGCGGGTTCCCTCGCGTCGCAGGCGTTCCACGGCGAGCCCGAAGTTCATGTTGTCGCCGGCGTAGTTGCCGAAGGAGAACACCACTCCAGCGCCTCGGTCGGCCGCGCGCGCCACGGAGTAGGCGTCGGCGGCCGAGGGCGAGGTGAAGATGTTGCCGATCACCGCACCGTCAGCGAAACCGGGCCCGACGACTCCGCAGAACGCCGGGTAGTGGCCGGATCCGCCGCCGGTGACCACCGCGACCTTGCCCGGCCGGGCCGGTCGGGAGCGCACCACGCCGCCGGGGACGCGGCGCACGTGATCGGGGTGCGCGGCCACGAAACCGGTGACCATGTCCTCGGTGAAAGTGGCCGGATCGTCGTACAAGCGCGTCACGTCAGCCCTCCTCGACGGGCGCCCAGTGCGGTCGGGCGCGTTCGATGGCGGTCAAGTAGTCGTGGTAGCCGCGGTCGTAGAACTCCACGGCTCGCGGGTCGGGGTGCACGACGCGCCGGTCGGCGGCCCACTGCTCCCGGTCGACGGGTTCGCCCAGCGAGTCCCACGCGGTCATCGCCGCTCCCCGCGCGCCGACGCCCTCTTCGTGCGGGACGTTCAGCGGCCGGCCGAGGACGTCGGTGAAGATCTGGCTCCACGCCTGCGAACGGGCACCGCCGCCGCAGGCCGCGACCTCTCCGCTGAGCCCGGCGCTCTCCAGGTTGTGCCGGGCGGCGTAGGCGACCGCCTCGCACATCGCGCGCACCATGTCGGCGGGCGTGGTCTCCAGCGACAGCCCGGTGAACTGGCCGCGCGCCCGCGAGTCCACGAACGGCGCGCGCTCGCCCGAGGAGGACAGGAACGACAGCGCCGACACGCCACCGGCTCCCGGTCGGCTCTGCGCGAGCAGGGTTTCCAGCTGCTCGACGCTGGATCCCGTCGTGGACAGCACCCAGTCCAGGTTGGCGGTGCCCACCATCGCGGGCATCACCCGCAGGTAGCGCTGCGGGATCGGCGTGGCCAGCCACATCCCGGCGGGTTCGCCGCGGGGGTCGATGACGACCTCGTCGCGCAGCACCTGGCAGCCCAGCGTCGTGCCGATCACCAGGCTGCCGTCGCCGATGTCGCTGACACCGGAGCCGAAGGCGCAGGCGGGCAGGTCGAACGGCCCGGCCGAAACGGGAAGTCCCGACGGCAGGCCGAGTTCGGCGGCGGCCTTCCCGGAGAGCGCGAAGAGCTTGCCGACGGGGGTGGTGTCGGCCAGCAGGCGGCGGTGCTCGACGATGCCGCAGGCTTCCAGCGCCTCGGTCGAGTACACGCGCTCGGGCACGTCGAGGAACGGCATCGAGGCGTCGGAGGCGTCCACGGTGACCTCACCGGTGAAGCGCTGGACGATCGCGTCCACGCAGTACCCGGCGACGGCCGCGCGTTCGAGGCGTTCCGGCTCGTGCTCGGCGAGGTGGGCCAGCAGCGGCCCGGCCGAGCCGGGGAACATCCCGGAACCGGTCAGCGCGTGCACCTTCCGCTGCACGCCGCTGGCCTCCCAGTCGCGCAGCACACCGGCGGCGCGGGCGTCCAGCCAGGAGATGGCGCGCCCGACGCCGCGCCCGTGCTCGTCGCGCAGCCACAGCCCGTCGCCCTGGCCGGTGATGGCCAGGGCCTGCACGGGTTCGGTGGCCGCGGCCGCGACCTGGCGGACGACCTGGGCGACCGAATCGACGACCTCGTCGAGGTCCTGCTCCACCAGTCCGGGCGCGGGCCGGTGCAGAGTGGAGCGCACGCCGCGGGTCAGCAGCGCCGACCCGTCGCGGCCCAGCAGCGATGCCTTGGTCACCGAGGTGCCGACGTCCACTCCGATGATCATGGCCGCAGGTCTCCGAACTTCGCCAGCACGTCCGGGTTGGCCACGAACCGCGGCCGCTGCCCGTCGAGGAACCTGGCGACCTCACCGGCCACGATCTCGGCCGCCCGGTGCGCGGTCTGGCGGGTCGCACCGGCCAGGTGCGGGGTGGTGATCACGTTCGGCGCGTCGAACAGCGGCCAGTCCCGCGGCGGGGGTTCGATGTCGTAGACGTCGACCGCCAGCGCGCCGAGCTTGCCGGTGCGCAGCAGGTCGGGCAGCGGCGAGTAGTCCAGCAGCCCGCCGCGCGCCGAGTTGACCAGCACCGCGCCTTCCGGCAGCAGCTTGAGGTTGTCGGCGTTGAGCAGGTTGCGGGTCTCCGGGGTCAGCCGCGCGTGCAGGCTCACCACCGAGCTGCGCCGCAGCAGTTCCTCCAGCTCGACCAGTTCGACGCCCTCGCCGGCGACCTCGGCGGAGTTCACGAACGGGTCGGCCACCAGGACGTTCGCCCCGAACGCGCGCAGCACGCGGGCGACGATGCGACCGATCGCGCCGTAGCCGACGAGTCCGGCGGTGGAGCCTTCGAGCTCGATGCCGGCGTTCTCGTAGGCGTAGTAGTCGCCGCGCCAGTTGCCGTCCTTGAGCTCGGCGTCCGAGCCCGGGATCCGGCGCAGCGCGGCGAGCATGAGCCCCACGGCGAACTCGGCCGCGGCGGCCGCGTTGCGACCGGGCGCGTAGCTGACGATGACGCCGTTGTCGGTGGCGGCCTGCAGGTCGACGTTGACCGGGCCGCCCCGGCACACGCCGACGAACTTGAGGTTCTCGGCGGCGCCCAGCACGTCTCCGGTGAACGGCGCCATCTGGGTGGCGACGATCTCGTTGTCGCCGAGGGCGTCGAGCAGCCGCTGCTCGGTGCCGCTGGCCTCCTGCACGTTGCCGACAGGGCCGAACGGCTCCACCGGCCACGGCAGCTTCAGCGTGTCGAAGCGCAGTTCGCGCGTGGTCGCGCGGCGCAGGGCGTCGACGAACACCTCGGGGTGCACGAAGTGGTCGCCGGCGGCCAGAACGCTTGTCATCTCCGGACTCCTTTGTCGCGAGGTGTGCGAGCTCAGCTCAGTTCAGCGTGCCTGCGGCAGCGAGCCGATCAGCTTCAGCCGCACGTCGTCGAGGTCGGTGGCGATGTGGGCCGCTCCGGCGAGCGCGTCCTCGGCAGGCGGGTAGTCACCGTTGGGGATGGCCACCACCGTCATGCCCGCTCGGGCGGCGGCGCGCAACCCGTTGCTGGAGTCCTCGACGGCGAGGCAGTGCTGCGGCTCGTGGCCGAGCTTCTCGGCCGCGGCCAGGTACACGTCGGGGCTCGGCTTGCCGCGCGGCACCTCGGCGCTGGACACGGTCGCCGAGAAGTGCGGGGTCAGCCCGTGGCGGTCGAGGACGGCGTCGATGAGCCGCCGCGGCGCCGAGGAGGCCAGCGCGATGGGTGCGCGGGCGGCGACGTCGGTGACCATCTTCTCCGCGCCCGTCAGCAGTTCGATCTCGCCGTCGTCGAGCGCGGTGATCATGTCGTCGACCACGATCCGCTCGGTCTCGACCGCGGATTCAGCGGCCTCGCTGAACTCGGCGAGGAACGCGGCCCACTCCGGCGCGCTCATGCCCTGGACCTGCCGGGTCTCCTGCCCGGTCCAGGTGCGTCCGCGAGCCGCGGCGAAGCGGGTCCACATCCGCTCCCACAGGTGCTCGCTCTCGACCAGGACGCCGTCCATGTCGAACACGACCGCGCTGTGGGCGCTGTTCGGCCGATCCGGCTGGGTCATACGTACCTCCCGCCAATCATTGATGCACCCAAATTAACACTCATGGCGTTAACTGTCACTACCAGAGTGATACTCCGGTAGGTCTGCGCCTCTCCGCGCACCCGACGAGGCAAGATGAGCGCATGGCGTCAGCACCGAAGAAGCAGTCCCCCCGCCTCCAGCGGCAGCAGAAGATCGTCGATCACGTGCTCTCGCAGGGGTTCGCCAGCGCCGCGGAGCTGTCCACGCTGACCGGGGTCAGCCTGATGACCGTGCACCGCGACCTCGACGACCTGGCGACGCGGGGCCTGCTGCGCAAGTACCACGGAGGGGTTTCGGCCCAGCCGTCCACGGTGTTCGAGTCCAGTTCGGACTTCCGGCTGCACACCCACACCGCCGAGAAGGAGGCGCTGGCCGCCGACGCCCTGCGGTTCATCACGCCCGGCATGTCGGTGATGCTCGACGACTCCACCACCGCGCTCGCGCTGGCCAGGCTGCTGCCGGACGTCGGCCCGCTGACCGTGGTCAGCAACTACCGGCAGGTCCAGGAGGCGCTGCGCGACGTGCCCGACATCCGGCTCATCGGCCTCGGCGGCGAGTACTCGCGCACGCACGACTCCTACCTGGGCCTGCCGTGCCAGGAGATGATCTCGACGTTCTCGGTGGACATCGTGTTCCTGTCCACCTCCGCCATGAACGCCCGCCTGACCTACCACCAGGAGCAGGAGATCGTGCTGGTCAAGCGCGCGATGATGGGCAGCGCCACGACCAAGGTGCTGATGATGGACGCCAGCAAGGTCGCCCGCTCGGCGCTGCACCAGCTCGCCCCGGTCAGCGCCTTCGACCACGTCCTGCTCGCCGGGAAGCTCGACGACGCGCTGATCGAGGAGATGCGGGAGCAGACCGAGGTCCGCCTGTCCCCGATGAGCTGAGCACACCCCGTCAGGCGAGCGGCGCAGCCGCTTTCTCCTCACCCCATCTGAACAACCGGCACCGCCGCGGGTTCATCAGCGGCTTCGCGACGAGCACGCCGTGTTGGCATGCACGAGGAGCGGCGCGCGGAGCCCGCGGAGCCGCTCGGGTTCCGCCACCCGCACCGCCGAGCAAAATGACCACTGATGCGGTTTAACATCTTGTGCGTTAACTTCCACAGGGTGCATGATGGCCGACATTCGTTGGCTAGGTGCGGCGACGCACCGACACATCCGACCTTGTTGGAGACAGTGATGTCCCAAACGTCCGCAGCCGGGTACCCGGGCTTCCTCGACCGCATAGGCATTCCGCGGCAGCTCTTCTGGGGTTTCGTCGCCGTGCTGATCTTCATGATCGGCGACGGCGTGGAGACTACGTTCCTGTCCGACTACCTGCAGCGACCCGAGGGCGGTGCGCTGCCCGGCGCGGTCGCCTCGTTCGCCACGGTCACCCTCTACGGCGTCGCGGCCATGATCGCGGCGTGGTTCTCCGGAACGCTCTCGGCGATCTGGGGTCCGCGCCGGGTGATGTGGCTCGGCGGTGCGTGGTGGGTCGGGTTCGAATGCCTGTTCCTGTTCGTGGCGCTGCCCTCGCACAACGGGGCGTTCATCGTCGCGACCTACGGCATCCGCGGCCTGGCGTATCCGCTGTTCGCGTTCTCGTTCCTGGCGTGGGCGCAGGTCGCGAGCCCGACGAAGATGCGCGGTTCGGTGGCCGGGTGGTTCTGGTTCGCCTTCACCGGCGGTCTGCCGACGCTGGGTGCCGCGCTGGCGGCGCTGTCGATCGGCGTGTTCGGCCTCAGCGACTACGAGACCCTGGTGCTGTCGCTGGTCGTGGTGACGGTCGGCGTGCTGCTGGGGTCCTTCGCGGTGCGCGAGGAGCACGGGCTCAAGCCGATCGCCGATGAGACCGTGGAGAACCCGCGCAGCCTCAAGCGGCTCGCGGAGGGCGTGGACATCCTGTGGCGGGACCGCCGGGTGCTCGCCGGTGGCCTGATCCGCATCGTCAACACCGCGCCGCAGTACGGGTTCTTCGCGATGTTCCCGTTCACCTTCGGGCCTGCGGCTCCGGACGGCGGGTTCCTGACCGCGGCGCAGGTGGCCTCGCTGGCGTCGATCGCCTACGGCGCCAACATCGCGGCGAACCTGTTCTTCGGCGTGTTCGGCGACCGCTTCGGCTGGCGCCGCACGGTGACCTGGTTCGGTTGCCTGGGTTGTGCGATCGCCACCCCGCTCTGGTACTTCAGCTCGGTGGCCTCGCAGAGCTTCGCCGTGGCAGCCGTGCTCGGCGTGGTCTACGGCCTGCTGCTGGCCGGTTTCGTGCCGCTGTCGGCGCTGATGCCCTCGATGGTCGCCACCAAGGACAAGGGTTCGGCGCTGGCGGTGCTGAACTTCGGCGCCGGTGGCGCTGCCTTCGTCGGCCCGGTCGTGGTGACGGTGCTGTACCCGCTGGTCGGAGGCGGTGGCGCGACGATCGTGTTCTGCCTGATGTACCTGGCGGTGGGCGTGCTGTCGCTGCGTATGAAGGACGACAGCGACCCGGGCGAGCACCGCGCGCCGCGCGCCGGTGCACCGGAGGCCGCTGGAGCTTCGGCCTAGGGAACGGAGAAGGTCCTGATCAGGCCGTCGCCCGTGAGGGCGGCGGCCTGATCTCCGTGCGGCGACAAGGCTGGTTGCCCTTCGACGGGTCCGAGCGTGGTCGTTCCGTCCGGCCGGAAGATCTGCAGGAGCCCGTCGGCGTTGCGGACCGCGAGCACCGGGCCCGGGGCGATCGCCGGATCGGAGATCGCCTCGGCCGCGATGGTCCGCACCCGCTTCCAACCCGCGTGCTCGGCCAGCACCACCAGATCGCCTCGGGAGTCGCGGTAGGCCGCGTACCCGCTGGTGGTGGCGATGGCGCCGACCGGACGCTCGGAGGAAGCAATGGGCACACCGCATCCGGACTCGGTCAGCCGCCAGTGCAGCATCCCGTTCCGGGAAGCGGCCATCACGTGGATCCCGTCGCTCCCCGACACCAGCACCGACACCTCGTCGCCCACGTCGGAACCGCCGAGCCGGCACCACGCCCCGGTGTCGCGGACGCTCACCCCGCCGCCGGAGTCGCGGACCGCGACCACCACGCGCCCGCGCACCGACACCGCCGAGGGCGGCCCGAGGTCCACGCCCGGTTCCCGCGGCGGTGGCACGCCCAGAGACCGCCACGGCCGGTCCCCGGCCTTGAGCCACACCGCACCCGAATCCCGTTCCTGCACCACCACCGTCGCGGGGTCGGCGAAGGACGCGGACCCCACGCGCGGGTCGAACCCGGGTGTGTCCACAACGGACTCCCCGATCACCAGGTCATGCCCTCGCACGTGCGCGTGGCGACCGCTGGTCAACCACCGCGTTCCCCACGGCCTGCGCAGGCGCATCGCGGCGAGCCACGCGTCGTAGGGCTCGCCGAGGCTGACCAGCGGATCGTGCTCGGCGTAGCGGGCGAACACCGCGCGCTTTCCGGCCACCACGCGTTCCGGGAGGTTCGGCGGTGCGTCGGCGACGTTGTAATCGCGGTAATGCAGCAGCGGCAGATCGGTTCCGATCAGCGCGGTTTCGGTGAACCGAGCGGTGGCGAGGTGGTCGGGGTGGTCGTGGGCGCTCCCCCACTGCTGCTGGTGGCGCGGGTCCGGTCGCGGGTCCTGCGTGCGGACGAGCGTCGGCGCGAACAGCTCCCGGAGGCGGATCAGCGCATCGATCACCGAACCGCGGTCGTAGCTGGTCACGGGCACGACCGACCCCGTCGCGACGACGGTCTCCACTCGTTGCGCCGGATTCCGCCAGAGCCTGCTCAGGGCGTGTCGAGCGCGCGGGTCGTTGTCGTCGGGCAGGCCGAGGAACACCAAGCCCACCGAGGGTCGACCGCGGAGCCGGTGCAGTTCGGCCGAGCGACCTCCGGGGAGGTCCAGCGCCGAGCGCGTCCAGTCGTCGGCGACCCCGGCCATCGCCGCGAACGCGGCGCGAGCACCGGCCTGGCGGCTCGCCGCGTAGTCCGCGGGCGGTTGCACGTCGCTCTCGCCCGCGGTGAGGAACACCGTCGTGACCCGGGCGCCCGAGCGGATCGCCAAGGGCACGTCCGGGCTCATGAACAGCATGTCGTCGTCGGGGTGCGCCACGACCTGCAGGTGCGACGGCCTCGGCGAGCCCGCCGCCGCAACCCCTGATGCGACCAGCAGCAACGCGACCGCGAGCAGCAGCCCGGCAGTCCTCATCGCGCCCACCGCCACGACATCCACAGCGCGCCCAGCGCCCCGGCGGCCACCAGCAGCAGCCCCACCTGGGCACCCGGTGGCGACCACGACAACGTCAGCGTCCCGCCGGAGATCTCACGCGGAACCCGCACGTGCAGCAGTCCCGCACCGGTCGCGGAGGTCGGCACCGGACGTCCGTCCACAGTGGCCCGGTAGCCGGGCCAGGACAGCCGTGCGAACACGAGGTCCCCGCTCCCGGTGAACCTCACGGTCTCGGTCCGCGCGCCGCGCTGCACGTCCTCCAGCACCTCAACCCCGCGAGCCGCGCTCAACCGCCCCTGCGGCCACGGGACCGGAACGGTGCGGGTGAGCACGACGACCTCACCGCTGCGGTGCGCGATCCGCCAGCCCGGTGGCGGCTGGGTGACCTCGCGCAGCCGTCGCTGCACCACGACGTGGGTGGCCTTGAGCTGGTCGGCAAGCCGATCGGGACCCCACAGGCGGTCGTACGCGCGCGGACAGGTCCCACCGAAGTAGTTGAGGCACAACGACGTGTGCAGGGCCTCGTGGCCGATACCGGTGTAGGACACCAGGCTCGCGACACCGGCAGCGGCCGGCATGTTGCCCAGCAGCAGATCCGACCACGCGGTGCGGTCGGCGATGCGCTCCGGCGGGATCCGCTCGCGTGCCGCCACCTGCACCACCGTGCCGCCGCGCAGCGGCGCGTGGACGCGGCGCAGGGCGTCGACGTCGGTCGGGAAGTTGTAGTCGGCGACGTCGCGGTTGACCGGGAACCACAGCAGCTGGAGCCCCAGCACCAACGCCGTCCCCAGGTGCAGCACCGGGAACAGCCTGCAGCGCAGGGCACACGCCAACAGCCCGGCGACCAGCACCAGTCCGAGCAGGTGCTTGGGCGCCTGCGCGGGCCAAGCCGCGAAGGCCAGGTAGCCGCCCGCCAGCATCAGCAGCGCCGAAGCCCCCGCGCGCGTCGAGGCGCGGTCCCGCCGCAGGCCGGTGGACAACGCCACCGACAGCAGCACCGCCACCGCCAGGTGCACGACCGCGATGTGCCGCAGCGGCCAGCGGAACATCCACACGTTCGACGGGCCCAGGCACAGCAGCGCGAAGAACCCCGCGACCAGCACCACCGCGGTGCACCGCCGCCACGGCATCTCGCGCCACCTCAGCCAGGGCAGCAGCGGGACGGCGAACCACGACAGGAACGTGGCGGGGACCGTCATCCGGTAGTCGCCGAAGGAGATGATCTGCGGCAGGAACCCGGGCGTGCTCGCGTTGAGCAGATCGCCGATGCCCGGCACCAGCAGACCGGAGTTGAACAGCTCGCGACCGGACCGCCAGCCCACAGCGGCGGTCGCCAGCACCGGCCAGAACACCAGCGGCAGGCACCCGGCCACCGCGACACCGATCGCGACCAACCGGCGCCGCCCGGATTCGATCGCCAGCGCGGCGAAGACCAGGCACAACGCGAGCAGGCCGTACGGGTCTCCGGCAGAGACGCACAGGAAGCACAGCCCGAACGGCAGCACCGCCGGTGCGCCTCCGTCGAGGTACCGGCGCAGCGCCCACCACGCCCACGGCAGCCACGCCAGACCCATCAGCCCACCGGCCCAGCTCGCGGCCTGGAAGTGCAGCACGAACCCGGACACCGGCAGCGCCACCGACATCACCGACGCCGCAGCGGGTTTCGCCCCATGACCCCGGCACAGCAGGTAGGTTCCGACCGCCAGCAGGACCAGGAACTGGATCTTCACCACCGCCGCAGCGACCGCCAGGTCGCCGATCAGCGCGACCACGACGAAGTCCAGCAGGTGCACCGGGTTCCAGATGCCGAACAGCGACTCGGCGGCCAGGTTCCCGCCCATCCACGAATCCGGTTCCAGCCCCAAGGCCCACTCGCCCGCCAGCAGCCGCTCGCCGAGGCGGTGCCACATCGGCAGGAACTGGGCGGCGCTGTCGTCGGCGAAGTAGAACGAGCGATTGACCAGCAGCGGCAACGTCCCGAGACCGGCGACCGCCAGCCCCACCCCGGCGGCACCGCGCCACTCACCGCGGTCCTGGCGGGTCAGCGCCGCGCGGCTGGCCAGGAACGTCACCGGCACCAACGCGAACCCCACCAGCGGCGCGAGCCTCGGATCGACACCGAACACGGCCACCGCGAGCGCCACCGCCGAGGTGCTCACGCCCAGCAGCACCAGGCTCGACAGCGGGAACAGCAGCAAAGAGCGCCCGCTCGGCCGCACCCGGAAGGTGAACCGGCAGTTCAGCGCGTAGGAGCACAGCATCGCCGCGCCGGTGGCCAGCGCGTGCGCCACCAGGTACGGCAGCACCAGCCACAGCGCCAGGTACACCGCCCAGTGCACGCCGGTGTTCACCCCGCCCACCAGCGCGAACCGGCCGAACTGCGAGGACCCGATCAGCCGCCGCATCACGACACCTGTCCCGCGGTGCACAACCGGTGCTCGCCGGGCAGCAGCTCCGGTACCGGACCGGTCTCCTTCACCAGGTAGTGCGGCCGCCGCCGGGACTCGGCGTAGCCGCGACCGACGTACTCCCCGAGCACGCCGAGCATCAGCACCTGGACACCGCTGAACCCGAGAAGCACTGCTGCCCAGCGCTTCTCGCCGTCGGCGAGCGCTGCGAGCACGCCCGCGAGACCGGCGACGAGCAGTCCGAGGTAGATCGCCGGGCGGAGCGGCTTGTCGTTGAACGCGGTCAGCCCGTCGATGCCGTGATCGACCAGGTCCGACAGCCGCCACCGCGACTCACCGGTCTCGCGCGGCACGTTGCGGTAGGTGACCCAACCGGTGTCAAAACCGATCCAGGCGAACAGCCCCTTGGAGAAGCGGTGGTGCTCGGGCAAGGACAGCAGCGCGTCGGCCGCGCGCCGCGACAGCACCCGGAAGTCCCCGGCACCGTCCTGCAGCCGCACGTCCAGCCACCGGCTCGCCAACCGGTAGTAGACGCGTGACGAGGCGCTCCGCCAGGCCCGTTCGCCGGAGCGGCTGCGCCGGGCGACGACCTGGTCGTAGCCGGTGTCGAGCAGCACCAGCATCCGGGGGAGCAGTCGCGGTGGGTGCTGCAGGTCGGCGTCGAGCAGCGCCACCCGGTGGCCGCGGGCGTGCCGGAGCCCGCAGAGCATCGCGGGCTCCTTGCCGAAGTTGCGGCTCAACGACACGTAGCGGTACCGCGGGTCGTGCTCGCTGAGGCGCCGGGCCTCGGACAACGTGCGGTCGGTGCTGCCGTCGTCGACCAGGATCACCTCGTAATCCCGGACGTGTCCGGACAGCGCCTCGACCAGCGCGTCGTGCAGCCGTTGCAATCCGTGCTCCTCGTTGAAGCACGGCACGACGATCGACAGGTGCATTGTGCAGTTCTCATCCGTCTCGGGGCCGGCGGCCCGCGCGCCCCGGAACTCCCGGAAACCGCTGCGGGCCTTGCTGGATCGCCCCGAACCATGCCCGCCGCATCCACCTCCACCCCCTCCCAACACACCGGCGAATCCCCCACCCCAGCGTCAAATCCTCTCCGGAGAGCCGGATTTCAATGGAAATCGGGACGCGGAGATCCGCTGAAGCTCGTATCCCGATTTCCATTGAAATCCGGTCGCGGGAGGGGAAGTCAGGGCTCAGGCGCCTTGCGTCCCGGAAAACGGCGGTGTTCAGGTCCCCGAAAACGGCGGTGTTCGGGGTTCCTCGTGGGTGTGGCGGAGGTGTGGTGTCCGGGTCAGGCACCGGTCGTGGAGGGGTGTCCATTGCGCCGTTACATCGGTCGACGCGTGATGGTGGCACCAGTGGGGATGACCGGACCTGGTGCGGCATCGGGGTGTGCGTGATGGCAGGCTGGTTCGCATGTCGTCCGCATCGTTTCCTCGCCGGAGCGCGCGCACGCAGGGGTTCAGCCTCGGTGCGCCACGCAACTTCACCGTCGCCGGCGACGGCGCGCGCGTCCTGTTCCTGCGCTCCACCAGCGGCACCGACCGCACCACGGCGCTCTGGGCGCTGGACACCGCCACCGGAGCCGAGCGGTTGCTGGTGGACCCGGCGAAGCTGCAGGCCGAGGACCAGGTGACCGCCGAAGAGCAGGCCCGGCGAGAACGCGCGCGGGAACGGGCGACGGGCATCACCGGCTACAGCACCGACCGCGACGGCGAGCAGGTCGTGTTCACCCTGTCCGGGCGCCTGTTCATCGCCGAGGTCTCCACCGGTGACGCCCGCGAGCTCCCGGTCCAGCAGCCTGTCGCCGACCCGCGCCCCTCCCCCGACGGACGGCACATCGCCTACCTCTCCGCCGGCCAGCTCCGCGTGATCGCCGCCGACGGCACCGGCGACCGCGCTCTGGCCGAACCGGACGGCGACAACGTCACCTGGGGAGCCGCCGAGTTCATCGCGGCCGAGGAGATGGACCGCCACCGCGGTTACTGGTGGGCGCCCAGCAGTGAGGAACTGCTGGTCGCGCGCGTCGACGAAACCCCGGTCCGGCACTGGTACCTGGGCGACCCCGCCCACCCCGACCGCGTTCCCGTCGCCACCCGCTACCCGGCCGCGGGGACCGCCAACGCCGAGGTCACGCTCGCCGCGATCGGGCTGGACGGGCAGCGCGTCGCCGTCGAGTGGGACCGGAGCACCTACCCGTACCTGGTCACGGCGCACTGGTCGCGGCACGGCAGCCCGCTGATCGCGGTGCAGACCCGAGACCAGCGCACCCAGCTGCTGCTGTCCGTGGACACCGAGGCCGGCACCACCACCGAGATCCACCGGGACACCGACCCGCAGTGGATCGACATCAAGCCGGGCTGGCCGTCGTGGACTCCGGGCGGTGAGCTCGTGCGCATCGACGCCGCCGAGGGCGCCTACCGCCTGGTCGTCGGCGACCGGCCGTGGACGGCGGCTCCGCTGCAGGTGCGCGGCATCGTCGACATCGGCACCGAGGACGTGCTGGTCTCCGGTTCGGAGGACGACCCGGCCGAGGTACACCTCTACCGCGTCACCGCGACCGGGCACGAACGCCTGACCAGCGGTTTCGGCGTGCACACCGGTACCCGGGGCGGCGACGTGCTGGTCGTGGCCACCAGCGACCTGGACCGAGCCCGGACCGGCGTGGTCGTGCGGCGCGGTGAGCGGACGATCGCCGAGATCGACAACCACGCCGAGTCCCACGGCCTGGACCTCAACGTCCGGCTGCTGCGGCTCGGCGAGCGCGAGCTGCGCAGCGCCCTGCTGCTGCCCAGCGGGTACACCGCGGCGGACGGGCCGCTGCCGGTGCTGCTGGACCCCTACGGCGGCCCGCACGCCCAGCGGGTGCTGGCCCGCCAGCAGGGCTACCTGACCTCCCAGTGGTTCGCCGACCAGGGCTTCGCGGTGCTGATCACCGACGGCCGCGGGATGGCCGGGCGCGGGCCCGACTGGGACCGGGCCATCGCCGGTGACCTGGCCGGTCCGCCGCTGCAGGACCAGGTCGACGCGCTGCACGCCGCGGCTGCCGAACACCCCGAGCTCGACCTCGACCGGGTGGCGATCCGAGGCTGGTCCTTCGGCGGCTACCTCGCCGGACTGGCCGTGCTGCGCCGCCCGGACGTCTTCCACGCCGCGATCGTCGGAGCCGGCGTCGTGGACTGGCGCCTCTACGACACCCACTACACCGAGCGCTACCTGGGCGATCCGAACACTTCGCCCGAGGTCTACGAGGCGAACTCGCTGCTGCGCGACGCCGCGAAGCTGGAACGCCCGATGCTGATCGTGCACGGCACGGTGGACGACAACGTGGTCCTGGCCCACGGCCTGCGCCTGTCGGCCGCGCTGACCGCCGCCGCACGCCCGCACTCGGTGCTCCCGCTCGCGGGCGTGAGCCACATGCCCACCGACGAGACGACCAGCGAGAACCTGCTGCTCATGCAGGTCGACTTCCTGCGCGCGTCGTTGGCGCGCTAGGAATCCTGCGGGAGCAGCGCGACGAGGCGGAAACCGCCGTCCTCGGACGGGCCCGCGTCCAGCTCGCCGCCGGCCATGCGGATCCGCTCGGACAGGCCCTCCAGCCCGGCTCCGCCGGTGAGCTCGGTGATCGGCTCGTCGTCCGGGGCGTCGTTGGTGACCACGATGCGCAGCGCGTCGGCCCGGTTGCTCAGGTCCACCCGGACCCCCGCGCCGGGCGCGTGCTTGGAGGCGTTGGTCAGCGCTTCCTGCACGACCCGGTAGGCCGCCCGCTCGACCGCGCCCGGCACCTCGTGGTGCTCCAGCTCGCCGGTCAGCTCGACGTCCACACCGGATGCGCGCGCCTGGCCCACGAGGTCGGTGATCGTCCTGGCCTCGGCCTCGGCGGTGGTCGAGCTGAGCCCGAGGGTCGTGCGCATCTCGTCCAGCGCCTGCTTGGCCAACCCGCGCACCCGCGTGGCGGCCTCGCGCACGGACGCCTCACCGCTGCTCGCGCCGAGCGCGGCGGACTCGACGGCGATCAGCGTGACGTGATGGCCGACGGCGTCGTGGATCTCCCGGGCGATGCGGGCGCGCTCCTCGGACTTGGCCATCTCGGCCTTGGCCTGCGCGACCACTTCCCCGGCGTCGGCGAGCCGCTGCAGGCTCTCGGCCAGCTGCTCGCGCAGCGCCACCAGCAGTCCCAGCACAGCGGGCGCGCCCGCCGACAGCACCACGAACGCCAGGGTCAGCAGGATCGAGCCGGGTGTCAGCGACTGCGTGATCAGCACGGGCGCGACGGCGACCACGCAGGTCAGCAGAACCCAACCGGCCAGTTCGGGCGGCTTCGGCCGCACCCGTCCGAGGCGGAACATCGCCACCAGCATCGCCGCCCAGCCCAGGCCACCGGCCATCGCGGGCATGCACAGCAGCACGGTCAGCCGGGGCCAGCGGTGCCGCAGCGGCAGCAGCAGTCCCGCCGCCAACCCGGACAGGACCTTGTAGCCCATCGGGTCGGGAGTGGCGATGACGGCGGCGACGGGCAGGCCCACCGCCAGGGCCTCCAGGCCCCAGAACCGCCAGTTCACGCCGTTCACCGCGCACCGCCGACGCCGGAGACCCGCTGCGCGATCAGAGCGGCCTGCACCCGGTTCTGCGCGCCGAGCTTGGACAGGACGGTGGAGACGTAGCTCTTCACCGTCGCCTCGGTCAGTCCCAGCCGGGAACCGATGTCGGCGTTGGAGCGGCCGTCGGCGAGCAGTTGGAGCACCTGCCGCTCCCGCGCGGACAGCGCCTTGACCAGGTCGAGCTCGCGGGCGTTGTCGCTGGTGACGCGAAGCCGCGGCAGCAGCCGCGCGGTGATCCTCGGGTCCAGCACCGCACCGCCTGCGGCCAGGTCCTGCACCGCGCGCACCAGCACCTCCGGCTCGGCGTCCTTGAGCAGGAACCCCTGAGCGCCGAAGCGCAGCGCGTCGGCGACGTAGTCGTCGAGGTCGAACGTGGTCAGCACGGCGGACGCGGGTGGCTCGGGCAACCGCGCCACCTCGCGCAGCGCGGTGAGCCCGTCCTTGCCCGGCATCTGGACGTCGATCAGGGCGACGTGCGGCCGGTGCGCGCGCACCTGGGAGAGCAGTCCGTGACCGTCACCGGCCTCGGACACCACCTCGATGGTGCCGCTGCTCTCCAGCATGACCTTGAGCCCGCGTCGCAGCATCGGCTCGTCGTCGGCCAGCACGACCTGGATCGGCCCGCCGCCGTCGGTTGCCGCCACCTCTCGGTTCACCTCCGCCGTTCCCGAGGGTCGCCAGCAGACTAACCGGAGCGGATGTCCTCAGCGCACGCACCACCCGGACACGTCGTCCAACGACCACGCGCAGCGCAAGCGGCCTCGCCGCTTTCTCTTCGCCGCACCTGAGCAACCGGCACCACCGCGGGTTCTGAGCGGTTTCGTGGCGAGCACGCCGCGACGCCGCGTATTCGACATGCTCAAGGAGTGGCGCGCGGAGTCCACGGAGCCGCTCAGGTTCCGCTACCGCACCGCCGAGAAAGTCGAATTCTTACCCTCGTTTGCCCTTGGCCTTGCGCTCACGGACCCGCACCGAGATCCGGACCGGGCTGCCGACGAATCCGAAGGTCTCGCGGAACTTGCGCTCCAGGAACCTCCGGTAGCCGGCCTCCAGGAAGCCGGTGGTGAACAGCACGATCGTCGGCGGCCGGGTCTGCGCCTGGGTGGCGAAGAGGATCTTCGGCTGACGACCGCTGCGCGCGGGCGGCGGGTTGGCCGCGACCAGCTCGTTGAGCCAGCCGTTGAGGCGACCGGTGGAGACCCGGGTGTCCCAGGAGTCCAGCGCGGTGCGCAGCTGCGGCGCCAGCTTGGCCACCGAGCGGCCGGTCAGCGCCGAGACGTTGACCCGCTCCGCCCAGCGAACCCGCACCAGCTCGCGGTCGATCTCCTTCTCCAGCTGGTTGCGGCGGTCGTCGTCGACCTTGTCCCACTTGTTGTAGGCCAGCACCAGCGCGCGTCCCGCCTCGACCACCATCGTGATCACCCGCAGGTCCTGCTCGCTGATCGGCTCCGAACCGTCGACCAGCACGATCGCGACCTCGGCGGCCTCGATGGCGGCCTTGGTGCGCAGTGACGCGTAGTACTCGGTTCCGCTGGCGGTTTTGACCCGCTTGCGCAGGCCGGCGGTGTCGACGAAGCGCCACACCTGGCCGTCGAGCTCGACCAGCGAGTCGACCGGGTCCACGGTGGTGCCGGCGACGTCGTGCACCACCGAGCGGTCCTCGCCGGTGAGCTTGTTGAGCAGGCTGGACTTGCCGACGTTGGGCTTGCCGACCAGCGCGACGCGGCGGGGTCCGCCGGTGGCGCCGAAGACCTCGCGCGGGGTTTCCGGCAGCGCCTCCAGCACCCGGTCCAGCAGGTCGCCCGAGCCTCGCCCGTGCAGACCGCTGACCGGCATCGGCTCGCCCAAGCCGAGCGACCACAGCGAGTGCACGTCGGACACGCCGCGCTCGTCGTCGACCTTGTTGGCCACCACGATCACCGGCCGCTTCGAGCGGCGCAGCACGCGGGCCACGGCTTCCTCGGTGGCGGTGGCGCCGACCTTGGCGTCGACGACCAGCACGATCGCGTCGGCGGTGTGCATGGCCATCTCGGCCTGGGCCGCGACGGCGCTCTGCAGCCCCTTGGCGTCGGGCTCCCAACCGCCGGTGTCGACGACGGTGAAGCGGCGTCCGCTCCACAGCGCGTCGTAGGCGACGCGGTCCCGGGTCACGCCCGGGGTGTCCTGCACGACGGCCTCACGACGCCCCAGCAGGCGGTTGACCAGGGTGGACTTGCCCACGTTGGGGCGTCCGACCACGGCCAGGACCGGTTGTGGCTTCGGCGACGCCTCGTCGCCCTGCGCGGCGGCCTCGTCGAACTCCGCCCATTCGGACTCGTCGGACCACGTGCCGTCCAGGTCCTCCAGCGACTCGTCGGTCACGCTCGTTTACCTCTCACATCGTCAGTGGTCCGGTCGGCGACCTGCCGATCCAACTCGGCGATCAGCTCGACCAGTTCGTTGCGGACGGTCTCGGTTGCCGCCACCAGCCCGGCGCGGCCCTTGCCGCCCGCCGGGGAAATCGGCTCCCCGAACAACACGTCGATCCTGGGTAACAGCCTACGGCCCGATCCTTCGGGACGTCGGGTGCCCCGGCACGCCACCGGCAGGATCTGCGCCCCCGAGGCGCGCGCGAGCCACGCCGCCCCGTGCTGGGCGTTGTCGATCTCCCCGGAACCACGCGTGCCCTCGGGGAACACCCCGACCACGCCGCCGCCCTTGAGCACGCGGACCGCGGTCAGCAGCGGGGTTCGATCGGGTTCACCGCGCCGGACGCCGATCTGCCCGATGCGGGTCAGGAACCAGCCCAGCGCACCGCTGAACATCTCCTGCTTGATCAGGAACACCACCGGGCGCGGAACCATTCCCAGCAGCAGCGGACCGTCCAGCAGCGAGCTGTGGTTGGCCACCAGGACCACCGGACCGCTGCGCGGGATGTGCTCGCGACCGCGCACCGTCACGCGGAACGGCAGCCGCAGCGGCCAGCGCGAGATCCACCGGGCCAGGCGGTGCAGGCCGGCCGAGGCGCCCTCGGGAAGCTCTTCGCTCACGCCGCACCTCCCAGCAGGCCGCGCGACTCCACGAGCTTGGTGAGCTGTTCGAGCACACCGGCGATGTCGAGGTCGGTGGTGTCGACCTCGACGGCGTCCTCGGCCTGGCGCAGCGGCGCCACCTCGCGGCCGGAGTCCAGCGCGTCGCGGCGCTGCACGTCGGCGTGGGTGCTGCGCAGGTCGCTCTCGCGGCCGTCGGAGGCGTCCTGCGCGGTCCGGCGCGCGGCGCGCGCGTCCGCGGAGGCCGTCAGGTAGACCTTCAGGCCCGCGTCCGGCACGACGACCGTGCCGATGTCGCGGCCTTCCACGACCATGCCGCCCGGCTCGTCGATCGCGCTGCCGATCAGCTCCCGCTGCATCGCCACCAGAAGCTCGCGGACCTCGGGCACCGCGGAGACCGCCGAGACGGCGGCGGTGACCTCGGGGCCCCGGATCTCCGGTTCCGCGTCCGCGCCGTCGAGCCGCACGGCGGGCGCGAGCGGATCGGTCCCCATGCCCAGCTCGGCGGCGCGCGCGACCCGGGTCACCGCAGCGGCGTCGGTGGGGTCGATCCCCGCGCGCAGCACGGCGAGCGTCACCGCCCGGTACATCGCACCGGTGTCGAGGTAGGTCGCGCCGAGAGCCGCCGCCAACTTCTTCGACACCGTGGACTTGCCGGTACCCGACGGTCCGTCGAGAGCCACTACTCCACGAAGCCTGGCCTGCGCCACGTCGCCGTTCCTCCCCGTTCACGAAATCCTTCCCGGCGGATCGCCGGAACCAACCAACCATTCTGCCTGGCCGCCACTGGTGAATCCCAATCGCGTCCGGTTCGGGATCGGAACCGGACGCGAGACCGGGAACTTCCCCCGGGCGGATCAAGGAATACGCGCAAAGCCCTTTAGGGTTGCAAGAGTGGACGTAACTGTGACTCCGCTGCCGGGGCTCGGCACGCGCCAGGACTTCACCACTGGATCTGGTCACCGCGTCGGGGTGATCACCTATCGGGACGGGCGTTTCGAGCTGATCGTCTCCGACCACGAGGACCCGGACAAGGTCGCCGCCTCGGTCGAGCTGTCCAGCACCGAGACCAGCACGCTGGCCGGTCTGCTGGGGGCCCCTCAGCTGGTGTCGAAGCTCGCCGAGCAGCAGCGGGAGGTCGCCGGGGTGACCACCTGGCAGCTGCCGGTCCCCGCCGGTTCGCCCTACGCGGGCCGCGAGCTGGGCGACACCGAGATGCGCACCCGCACCTCGGTGTCGATCGTCGCGGTGGTGCGGGAGGGCGTCGTCCACCCGTCGCCGCGGCCGGACTTCGTGTTCGCCGCCGGTGACCTGGTGGTCGTGGTGGGCACGACCGAAGGGCTGCGGGCGGCCGGGGAGATCCTCACCCAGGGCTGAGCCGGCAGAGCACGGCCAGCGGAGGTCAACGCCGACCGACCGTCACAACTCCATACGCAGGGAACACGCGAGAGGAAACACGGTGCACGACACGGCGATCTCCCTTATCGAGCTGGGAGCGGTGTTCTTCGGTCTCGGCATCCTCGGGAGACTCGCGTGGAAGATCGGCATATCACCGATCCCGCTGTACCTGCTCGGTGGCGTCGCGTTCGGCACCGGCGGACTGATCCCGCTGCACGGCATCCAGCCGTTCACCCACATCGCCTCCGAGATCGGCGTGGTGCTCCTGCTGCTGTTATTGGGGCTGGAGTACTCCGCGGGCGAACTGGTCACCGGGCTGCGCCGCTCCTGGGTGGCCGGGCTGATCGACATCGTGCTCAACGCCGCTCCCGGAGCGATCGTGGCGCTGATGCTGGGCTGGGGCCCGATCGGCGCGCTGGCGATGGCCGGCGTCACCTACATCTCCTCGTCGGGCATCGTGGCCAAGGTCCTCGGCGATCTGGGCAGGCTCGGTAACCGCGAGACGCCGGTGATCCTGTCGATCCTGGTCTTCGAAGACCTCGCGATGGCCGTCTACCTGCCGATCCTCACCGCGCTGCTGGCCGGGGTCAGCTTCGTCGGCGGTCTGACCGCGGTCGGCATCTCGCTGCTGGTGATCACCGTGGTGCTGCTGATCGCACTGCGCTTCGGCAAGTACGTCTCCGCGATCGTGGACAGCCCCGACCCCGAGGTCTTCCTGCTGCGGCTGCTCGGTGCCGCGCTGCTGGTCGCCGGGCTGGCCTCCGAGCTGCAGGTCTCGGCCGCGGTCGGCTCGTTCCTGCTCGGCATCGCGATCTCCGGATCCACCGCGCAGAACGCGACCCGCATGCTGGAGCCGCTGCGCGACCTGTTCGCCGCGGTGTTCTTCGTCGTCTTCGGCCTCAACACCGATCCCGTGCAGATCCCGCCGGTGCTGCCGATCGCGCTGGGCCTGGCCGCGCTGACCTGCGCCACGAAGGTCCTCACCGGCTGGATCGCGGCCCGCATGCAGGGCGTGGCCCGGATGGGCCGGCTGCGCGCGGGCGCGGCCCTGGTGGCGCGCGGCGAGTTCTCCATCGTCATCGCGGGCCTGGCCGTGTCCTCCGGCGCGGTCGACGGCGAGCTCGCGGCCCTGGCCACCGCCTACGTCCTGCTCATGGCCATCATCGGCCCGGTCGCTGCCCGCGTCGTCGAGCCCCTCGCCCGCGCGGTCCTGATGCGCAAGCCCCAGACCGTGTGAGCGGTTCACCGCCCAGAACGAAGAATCCGCGGCCGGGAAGTCCCGGCCGCGGATTCCTTCTCAGCTGAAGCTCACATGTCGACGATCTTGTAGAGGGACGCGACCTCCTGGCCGTTGAGCGGGCGGATCGCTCCCTGGCGCTCGGTGGTGAGCTGCACGTCGCCGATGCGGGTGCGCACCAGGCGCTGCACCGGGTGCCCGACGTGCTTGAGCAGCCGGCGCACGATGCGCTTGCGGCCCTCGTGCAGCACGATCTCCACCAGCGCGCGGTTCTGGTTCTGGTCGACCAGCTTGAAGCGGTCCACCTTCACCGGGCCGTCCTCCAGCTCCACGCCCTCGCGCAGCCGCTGCCCGAGGTCCTTCGGGATGGGTCCCAGCACCTCGGCCATGTAGGTCTTGCGCACCTTGTACGACGGGTGCATCAGCCGGTTGGCGAGCTCGCCGTCGTTGGTGATCAGCAGCAGGCCCTCGGTGTCCTGGTCCAGGCGTCCCACGTGGAACAGCTTGCCCTGGCGCTCCCGCAGGTAGTCACCGATGCACGGACGTCCCTTGTCGTCGGACATGGTGCACAGGATCCCGGCGGGCTTGTTCAGCAGCAGGTGCGTCAGGTTGGTGTTGGTCATCACCCGGCTGCCGTCGACGTGGATCACCGCGGTCTCCGGGTCGACGCGGCGGCCCAGCTCCATGACGACCTCGCCGTTGACCTCGATGCGGCCCTCGACGATCATCTCCTCGGCGGCCCGCCGAGACGCGACACCGGCCTGCGACAGCACCTTCTGCAGGCGCACCCCCTCGTCGTTGGGGTCCTTCGCGGCACTGGACGGGGAACGGCGTTCAGACGTCATCGATCGAATCCACTTCGGGCAACAGGGGTGCGAGCGGCGGCAGGTCCTTGAGCGACGACAGCCCCAGCCGTTCCAGGAACAGCTCGGTCGTGCAGTACAGGATGCCGCCCGTCTCCGGGTCGGTGCCGGCCTCGCCAATCAGACCGCGCCCCACAAGGGTACGGATGACGCCGTCCACGTTCACACCCCGTACCGCCGCGACCCGGGAGCGCGTCACCGGCTGCCGGTAGGCGATCACCGCGAGGGTCTCCAGCGCAGCGCGCGTCAGCTTGGTCCGCTGCCCGTCGAGCAGGTAGCGCTCGACGTACGGCGCGTACTTCTCGCGGGAGTAGAAGCGCCAGCCGTCGCCGACGTAGCGCAGGTCGATGCCGCGCTCGCTCTCCGCGTAGGCCTCGGACAGCCTCCGCAGCGCGGAGCGGACCCGGGAGACCGGCTGCTCCAGCGTCTCCGCGATCAGCTCGTCCCCCGCCGGCACGTCCACGACCAGCAGCAACGCCTCCAGCGCGGCGTCCAGCTCGGAATCGGCGGTGAGGTCGGGAGCCCCGGGGGTCTCCACCGCCTCGTCGGCCGCGGCCTCCGGCCCGGGTTCGGCGGGAGCTTCCTCCGCGCCCGTCACCTCGTCCGGCTGCGCGTCGACCTCGGGTTCCGCTTCGGCGGCCATCAGCCGTACTCCTCTTCTTCCTTCTTGGCTCGCTGCGCCTCGGCCTCGGCCTGCGCCTGGGCGAGGCTGCCGCCGACCCAGGTCACCTGCAGCTCGCCGAGCGGGCTGTCCTGCTCGAACTGCAGCACCTTCTCCCGGTACAGCTCCAGCAGCGCCAGGAACCTGGCCACGACCTCGACGGTGTGCCCGCAGTCCGACACCAGGTCGGTGAAGGTCAACGTGCCCTTCTCCGCCAGCCGAACCCGCAGCAGAGCGGCGTGCTCGCGCACCGACACGCCGTGCTGGTGGATGTGGTCCAGCGAGACCGTCGGCGGTGGTTTCGGCCGGAACACCGAGGCGGCGATCTCGGCGAACCGCTGCGGGTCGACGCCGATCACCACCTCCGGCAGCAGGTTCTCGTAGCGCTCCTCCACCGACACCGAGCGCGGGTAGCGGCGCAGCGCACCGGCTTCCAGCTCGGCGAACAGCGCGGCGACCTGCTTGTAGGCGCGGTACTGCAACAGCCGCGCGAACAGCAGGTCGCGGGCTTCCAGCAGCGCGAGGTCGGCCTCGTCCTCGACGTCGGCGGCGGGCAGCAGCCGGGCGGCCTTGAGGTCCAGCAGCGTCGCGGCGACCACCAGGAACTCGGTGGTCTCGTCCAGGTCCCAGTGCTCACCGAGCGTGCGGGTGTAGGCGATGAACTCGTCGGTGACCTTGTGCAGCGCCACCTCGGTGACGTCGAGCTCGTGCGCGGAGATCAGTTGGAGCAGCAGGTCGAAGGGGCCCTCGAAGTTCTCCAGCCGAACGGTGAACTTCCCGTCACCGGACTTCGCTTCGGTCTCCGCTAACGAGGAATCCTGTTGTGCTGCATCGATCCCGGCGTCGGACGGTGCGAGTTCGGCGCCGGGTTGTGGGGCATCGGTCACTCGCCGGACTCCCGCAGGTGCCGGACCAGCACCGAGTCCGCACCGTGCTCGGTGAAGTCGGCCAGCAGCACCGCGATCGCCTCGCGCACGACGCGGCCGCGGTCCACGGCGATGCCGTGGTCCGCCCGCAACGCGAGCCGAGCCTGCTCCAAACCCAGCAACTCCTCGTCGGACACGTACACGGTGATCTTCGAATCGTGCTTGCGCCGACCCGAACCCGCCGACCGTGCCCGCCCCTGCTCCTTGACCGGGGCGGCCGGCTTCGGGTCCTCCTGCGGCGCGGAGCCCTGATCCGTCCGAGGGACAGTAGTACGGAACAGTTCCGCAGCTCCGGGCAGGGCGACCCGACGCGTCATCGAGCGATCACCTCGCGGGCCAGCGCCCGGTACGCCTGGGCGCCGGCGGAACGCGGCGCCCACCTGGTGATCGGCTCACCGGCGACCGTGGTCTCCGGGAACCGCACCGTCCGGTTGATCACCGAGTCGTAGACGACGTCACCGAAGGCTTCCACCACGCGCTGCATGACCTCGCGGGAGTGCAGCGTGCGCGGGTCGAACATCGTCGCCAGGATGCCGCTGATCTCCAGCTTCGGGTTCAGCCGCTCGCGCACCTTCTCGATCGTGTCGATCAGCAGCGC
This sequence comes from Saccharopolyspora terrae, assembly GCF_004348435.1. Taxonomy (NCBI): domain Bacteria; kingdom Bacillati; phylum Actinomycetota; class Actinomycetes; order Pseudonocardiales; family Pseudonocardiaceae; genus Saccharopolyspora; species Saccharopolyspora terrae. Next base: position 66,079 of record NZ_SMKS01000026.1, read on the forward strand.
CACCCCGCGCAGGCTGAAGAACTCGCACTCCAGCGGGATGATGACGCCGTCGGCAGCGGCCAGCGCGTTCACCGTGAGCAAGCCGAGCGAGGGCTGGCAGTCCACCAGGATGTAGTCGTACTCCTCGATCGACTGCCGCAGCACGCGGTGCAGCGTCTGCTCGCGACCGACCTCGGTGACCAGCTGCACCTCGGCGGCGGAGAGGTCGATGTTGCTGGGCAGCAGGTCCATGCCCTCGACGGTGGTGCGGCGCACCACGTCCTCGACGGTGACGCCGCGCTCCATGATGACGTTGTAGATCGTCTGCTCGAGCTGGTGCGGCTGAACGCCGAGGCCGACCGAAAGCGCGCCCTGCGGGTCGAAGTCCACCAGCAGAACCCGGCGCCCGTGTTCCGCGAGCGCGGCACCGAGGTTGATCGTCGAGGTGGTCTTGCCGACGCCGCCCTTCTGGTTGCACATGGCCAGCACCGACGCGGGCCCGTGCTCGTCCAGCAGCGGGGGTTCGGGGATGTGCCGGAGCGGCCGACCGGTCGGACCGAGACCGCGGGCGTCCTGGTTCTGATCGGCGTTGGCCGCAGGACCTGTGGTCTCGGGGGCGATGCTCAGGTCGACCGCGCCCCGAGGCCGCCGGGCGGCGGAAGGATGCGGCAACGACATGGCGATCTGACTCCTTCGGTACCGGTGGCGATCGATCGCAGCCTAAGTCGCTCAAACGACCTGCGGCAACGTGCCTCGCCGTCGTGTCGGTAATTGGATCGGCGGAAGTTCGTGATGTGCGTGTGATGAAGATCTACCGCTTTCGTTGATCACGCGCATGCGCAAGCGGTGATCTCACCCCGAAAGGTGTGCGCGCGGATGTGCCGTGGCGTAGACCTCCCGAAGCGTGTTGACCGTGACCAGCGTGTACACCTGCGTCGTCGTCACTGAGGCGTGTCCCAGCAGCTCCTGCACCACGCGCACGTCCGCCCCTCCTTCGACCAGGTGCGTGGCGAAGGAATGGCGCAGCACGTGGGGCGAAACCGTTTCCGCGATTCCCGCCCGTTGCGCAGCTGCTTTCAACGCGTTCCACGCGCTCTGGCGGGAAAGTCCGGTGCCGCGCGAATTCAGGAACACCGCCGAACTGCCGCGCCCGCGCGCCACCAGCACCGGCCTCGCCCGCACCAGGTACGCCTCCAGCATCGCCAGCGCGGGACGCCCGATCGGCACGAGCCGCTGCCTGCCGCCCTTCCCGTCCAGCAGAACGGTGCGGTCGGTCCGGTCGATGTCGTCGACGGCGAGCCCGACCGCTTCGGAGATGCGAGCCCCGGTCGAGTAGAGCAGTTCCAGCAGCGCCCGGTCCCGCAGCCCGCGCGGATCGTCCCCGCCTGCGTGCTCGAGCAGCCGTCCCACGTCGTCGACCGACAGCGCCTTCGGCAGCCGCTTCGGCGGGCTCGGAGGCGCGACCTCGCGCGCCACGTCGACGGCGATCCTGCCCTCGGCGTGGGCGAACCGGTGCAGGCCGCGCGCGGCCACCAGCGCCCGCGCCGCCGACGACGACGCCAGCGGCGGTCGGCCTTCGACGCCTTCCCGCAGCTGCGCCAGGAACTCCGCCAGGTGCTCGGTGCGCACCTCGTCGAGCCCGGAAACACCTTGGGTCACCAGGAATTCCGCGTAACGGCGCAGGTCGCGCGCGTAGGAGTCCAGCGTGCTGCGCGCGGTTCCCCGCTCGACCGCGAGGTGGTCGAGGTATTCGCCGACGGCGGTGCGCAATCCCGGCGGCAGCGACTCGAAACCCTTCACCGGGCCGCGAATCGCCGCGGCCGGTCGACCCACTCGGCGTCGGCCGGGCGGGTCTGCGCGACACCACCGCGCGCCGCCTGGGCGGCCAGCAGACCGGCCACCGCCGGACCGTTCACGATCTCCCCCGCGAACGCCATCCGGATCGCTTCCGCCAGCGGGAACCGCTCGATGATCAGGTCCGCTTCCTCGTCGCCGACGGCGTCGGGACGGGTCACCTCCGACAGGCCGGTGGCGAGGAACACCCGCACCACCTCGTCGGTGAAGCCCGGCGAGGTGGCCACGTCGACCAGCACCGACCAGTCCTCGGCGGCCAGTCCCGCTTCCTCGGCGAGCTCGCGCTGCGCGGTGCGCACCGGCGGCTCACCGGCGACGTCGAGCAGACCGGCGGGAAGTTCCCACAGCCTGCGGCCGATCGGGTAGCGGTACTGGTGGACCAGGACGACTCGCTCCTGCTCGTCGATCGCGGCGATGGCCACGGCGCCGTAGTGCTCGACGACCTCTCTGCGGGCGTGACCTCCGCCGGGCATGCCCACTTCGTCCGCCCGCAGCGCCAGGATCCGCCCGACGTAGACGTCTTCACTGGCCAGCGTGGTGAACTCGTGCTCTCCGTTGGTGCGCGCGACACCGCTACCCGTGGTCTCCACGAGCACCACCCTAGAGCCGATCGCCCACCGATGAAGCGGCCCGCACCACCGTCACCGGTCGTGCGGGCCGCTCACCTGCGAGGAATCAGGCTCCGGCGGGTTCGGACTCCGGTTCCGACGCGGCCGTCTCCAGCTCCACCGGAAGCCGCTCGGCCGCCTGGTAGTCGATGGCCGCCTTCACGAACGCCGCGAACAGCGGGTGCGGGCGGGTCGGACGGCTCTTGAGCTCCGGGTGCGCCTGGGTGCCCACGAAGAACGGGTGGATCTCGCGGTCCAGCTCGACGAACTCGACCAGGCGGTCGTCGGGCGAGGTGCCGGAGAAGACCACGCCGACCTTGCTCAGCCGGTCCCGGTAGGAGTTGTTGACCTCGTAGCGGTGCCGGTGCCGCTCGTGGACCTCGGTGGTGCCGTAGGCCTCGGCGACGATCGAGCCGTCGGCCAGCTTCGCCGGGTAGGAACCCAGCCGCATCGTGCCGCCCATGTCCCGGTCACCCGAGATCACGTCGTGCTGGTCGGCCATGGTGCTGATCACCGGGTGCTGGCAGGGCTCCTCGAACTCGGTGGAGTTCGCGCGCTCCAGACCGCCCAGCGACCGGGCCGTCTCGATCACCATGCACTGCAGGCCCAGGCACAGCCCGAGGACCGGGATGTTGTTGGTGCGCGCGTAGCGGATGGCGCCGAGCTTGCCCTCGATGCCGCGCACGCCGAACCCGCCCGGGATCAGCACGCCGTCCACGCCGGCCAGGGCCTGCGCCGCACCGGAGTCGGTCTCGCAGGTGTCCGAACCGACCCAGGAGATCTCCACCTTGGCGTGGTGGGCGAACCCGCCCGCGCGCAGGGCTTCGGTCACCGACAGGTAGGCGTCGGGCAGGTCGACGTACTTGCCGACCAGCGCGATGCGCACCCGCTCGGACGGGTTGTGCACCCGGTCCAGCAGGTCGCCCCACACCGACCAGTCGACGTCGCGGAAGGGCAGCCCGAGCCTGCGCACCATGTAGGCGTCCAGGCCCTCGCTGTGCAGCACCTTCGGGATGTCGTAGATCGACGGCGCGTCCGGGCAGGCCACCACGCCGTCGGTGTCGACGTCGCACATCAGCGCGATCTTGCGCTTGAGGTCGGACGGCAGCTCGCGGTCGGCGCGGCAGACCAGCGCGTCGGGCTGGATGCCGATGTTGCGCAGGGCCGCCACCGAGTGCTGGGTGGGCTTGGTCTTGAGCTCGCCCGACGGCGCCAGGTACGGCACCAGCGAGACGTGCAGGAAGAAGCAGTTGTCCCGACCCACGTCGTGGCGGACCTGGCGGCAGGCCTCCAGGAACGGCAGCGACTCGATGTCGCCGACGGTGCCACCGACCTCGGTGATCACCACATCAGGCGTGACGCCGTTCTCGTCGGGCTCGGCCATGGCCCTGATGCGGGCCTTGATCTGGTCGGTGATGTGCGGGATGACCTGCACCGTGTCACCCAGGTACTCGCCGCGGCGCTCCTTGGCGATGACCGCGGAGTACACCTGGCCGGTGGTGACGTTGGCGTTGCGGGTCAGATCGCGGTCCAAGAACCGCTCGTAGTGACCGATGTCCAGGTCGGTCTCAGCGCCGTCCTCGGTGACGAACACCTCACCGTGCTGGAAGGGGTTCATCGTCCCCGGATCGACGTTCAGGTAGGGGTCGAGCTTCTGCATGGTCACCCGCAGGCCGCGGGAGGTGAGCAGTTCGCCCAGGCTGGACGCCGTGAGCCCCTTCCCCAACGACGAGGCAACGCCCCCCGTTACGAAAACATGCTTGATCGTGCGTGCTTGCGGCACCAACAAAAGCTCCCCGTGGTCAAGCCGTCGCCTGGCTGGATCTCTGCGCTGGCAGGACGGCTGGATCCGTCGCTCCCACGGAATTCCAGCCTAACGCACGACGGTCCGGGCCCGCACCGAGACCCGCCCTTTCTGGAAACGGCGAACCGGCCGGGTCAACCGCCATCCGGCGGCCTACCGGCCGGTCAACCGTGACGTCTCGGTGAACCGCGCACGACCAGGGGCGAACCCGCGGGTCACGAAGCGCCGCGGGCGCCCGGCACGGGTCCCTGCGCGCTGCTGGCCACACCGTAGTGCCCGGCCTGCCGATCCGCCTGCTCGCGGGCGGCCATGACGACCGCCACGCGACCGGCACCGGTCTCCGCGTTGTCCACCGTGGACAGGCTCGACGACATCGCGGGATCGACGCGCGCCACGCCGACCGCGCCGCGCCCGTCGGCGGATCCCGTCGTACCGGCCAGGACCGCGCCCTGCCCGGAGCGGTCGATCTGAGTGGCCAACCGCGCCAGCGCCGTCGCCCGGTCCGCCGCGCTGTCGCCCTCCAGCCGACCGCCGGTGAGCACCACCGCCAGCTGCGCGGGACGCAGTCCCTCCGACGCGGTCGCGTAGCCGCCACCGGCCAGGCCGGACAGCGCCGCCGCGCGGGCGTCATCGGCGGCCTGCGGCTGCCCGGTCTGGGGGTTGACCAGCGCCAACGGGCCGATCAGGCCGCCGGCGAGGGTGCCCGGGTCCGCCGCCGTGGGCAGCTGGACCCCGGCGGGAAGCAGCTGGGTGACGACACCGCGGAGCTGATCGGTGCGGTCCGGGTCGGTGAGCCCCTCGCCGAGGCGAACCTCACCGGTGATGTCGGCGCCGGAGTCGCGCAGCAGCTCGGTGATCGCGGCGCGGTGGCCGTCGTCGGTGTCGGCGGAGCTGATCACGACCACGCTGCGGCCGGAGAGCTGACCCCGCACGGCCATCGGCGCGATGGTCGTGTCGAACCGGTCGGCGGCGTCGGCCTGGGCCTTGAGCTGGGCGCGCTCGGCACCGAGCTCGTCGACCTGAGCGCGCAGCTCCTGCTTCTCCCCGCTCACGGCCGTCAGCAGGCCTTCGCTGACCGAGCTGGTGCCCAGCACCACGCCCACGGCCAGCGCGAGGAAGACCGCGGCGATCGAGACGATGTGGTAGCGCAGCGTGATCACGAGAACAGCCCCTTGAAGTAGGCCGACACGACACCGGCGGTGTCGGCCATCTGGCTCATGGCGGCGGCACCGAGCCCGGACACCAGCAGCGCCACGGCGACCACCAGCAGCACCGCCAGCACCAGCAGCACCACGGCCGACATCGGCGTGCGGTTGCGCTGCAGCGCGGCGACGGCCGGGCCGTCGATGACCTTGCTGCCCAGCCGCAGCCGGGTCAGGAACGTCGACGGGTTCGAACCCGAGCGGCCGCGGTCGAGGAATTCGCTGAGCGTGGCCTGGAAGCCGACGGTCACCACCAGGCTCGCCTGGTGCGCGTCGGCCAGCAGCAGCGCGAGGTCCTCCGGGTTGCCGGAGGCGGGGAAGGTCATCGCGCCCACGCCGAGGTCCTGGATGCGCTCCAGGCCGGGCGCGTGCCCGTCCAGGTGCGCGGGGATGACCAGTTCGGCACCGCTGCGCAGCGTGTCGGTGCTGACGGTGTCCGGGGCGCCGACGATGACGTTGGGCTTGTAACCGGCGCGCTGCAGGGAGTCGGCGCCGCCCTCGACACCGATCAGCACCGGCTTGTACTCGCGGATGTAGCGCTTCAGGGCGCGCAGGTCGTCGGCGTGGCCGTACCCGGGCGCGACCACCAGCACCTGCCGGCCCTCCATGGAGCCGGACAGCTCGGGAACGCCGATGCCGTCGAGGATCAGCGTGCGCTCGGTGCGCAGGAACTCGATGGTGTTGGCGGAGAACGCTTCCAGCTGCGTGGCCATCCCGGCCTTGGCCTCGATGAGCTGGTCGGCGATGGAGTTGGCGTCCTGCTCGACGCCGCGGCCCAGCTCGCGCTCCCCGGCGAAGACGCCGCCCTCGAACAGGCGGATCTTCGCGCCGTCCTTGACCTGGTTGAGGATGTCGATGCCAACGCCGTCGACGAGCGCGATCCCGGCGGCGAGCAGCACCTCGGGACCGAGGTTCGGGTAGCGCCCGGAGATCGACGGGGCGGCGTTGACCACACCGATCACCCCGGCCGCGACCAGTGCCTCGGCGCTGCGGCGGTCCAGGTCGGCGTGGTCGATCACCGCGATGTCACCGGCGCGGACCCGGCGCGGCAGATCACCGGAGCGGCGTTCCACCCTGGCGACCCCGGCGAGACCGGGCAGGTCCTCCTGCTGTCGAGTCAGCAGTCCGCTGATTTTCATACGCCGATGGTGACAAACCCATCACCGATCGTGGCCGCGCCACGCCGAAAGCACTGCGTCATGTGCCGCAACGCCCAAAGGGCCAACCAGCCCAATCACCGTCAGGCAAGCGACGTAGTCGCTTTCTCCGTGCCCCACCCGAGCAACTCGCACCGCCGCGGGTTCTCAGACGTCGTCTGGCGAGGACAGCCGTAGCGCCGCGTATCCGTTTCATACTCAGGTCTCGGATCCCGGAGCCAGACGGCGTCTGAGGTTCCGCTACCCGCACCGTCAATCAGGACGACCACAGAGCTTTGAAACCCTCTACTTGGAGGCCTTCTTGCCGGCCTTGCTCTTTCGGCCGAACTTCTCCTGGGTCAGCTTGTACGTGTTCGCGGTCTCGAGCAGCTCCTCGGCGTGCGCGCGCCCGGTCTCGGTCGACTCCATGCCCGCGAGCATCCGCGCGAGCTCCACGACCCGGCGCTCGTCGGCGACCAGTCGCACGTCGCTCTTGGTGAGACCGCCGTCGACCTGGCCCTTGTCGACCACCAGGTGCCGGTCGGCGAACGCCGCGACCTGCGGGAGGTGGGTGACCACGATGACCTGGTGGGTGCGCGCGAGCCGGGCCAGCCGACGCCCGATCTCCACCGCCGCGCGGCCGCCGACGCCGGCGTCGACCTCGTCGAAGACGAGCGTGGGCACGGTGTCCGCGTCAGCGAGCACGACCTCCAGCGCCAGCATGACGCGGGAGAGCTCACCTCCCGAGGCGCCCTTGTGGATCGGCAGCGCGGGCGCACCGGAGTGCGCGATGAGCTGGAGCTCGACCTCGTCGACGCCTTCCGGCCCGGCGTGCAACCTGCGGTCGTCGACCGGGATCCCGTTCGGGTCGCCGTCCTCGGCCTCCTTGGCGTGCACCAGGACCTGCAGCTTGGCCTGCGCCATCGCCAGTCCGGACAGCTCCTCGGAGACCGCGTCGGCCAGGCGCACGGCCGCTTCGGCGCGGGCCGCGCTGAGCACCTTGGCGTGCTCGGCGAGTTCCACCGCGAGCTCGTCGCGGCGGGCTGCCAGCGCGGCCAGCGCCTCCTCCGAGGTGTCCATCCCGGACAGCCGGAAGCGGGCGTCCTCCGCCCAGGCCAGCACTCCGTCGACGTCCGCGGCGTACTTCTTGGTGAGCTGCTTGAGCTCGGCCTGACGGGCCAGCACCTGCTCCAGGCGGGCCGGGTCGGCGTCGAGCTTGTCCAGGTAGGCGCCCAGTTCGCCGCCCACGTCGGAGAGCACCGCGACGGCCTCGGCCACGCGCGGTTCGAGTTCCCGCAGCGCCGGGTCCTCCGAGGAGGACAGCCGCCGGGCGGCCTCCCCGATCAGCCCGATCGCGCCCGGGGACTCCGGATCGGCGTCAGCGGAGCCGGACAGCGCGTGCTGGGCGCCTGCGGCGATCTCCCGCAGCTGGTCCACGTCGGCGAGTCGCCGCGCCTCGTCGACCAGCGAAACGTCCTCGCCGGCTTCGGGGTTGACGGCTTCGATCTCGGCCAGCCCGTGGCGCAGCAGGTCGGCTTCGCGGGACAGTTCGCGGGAGCGCTCGGTGCGCTCGGTGAGTTCGCCCACCACCTCGGCCCACTCGGTGCGGACCCGCTGGTAGTCGGCCAGGACGTGCAGCACCGGTTCACCGGCGAAGCGGTCGAGCACCGCGCGCTGCTCGCCGGGGCGCAGCAGCCGCAGCTGGTCGTTCTGCCCGTGCACCGCGAGCACCTGCTCGGAGAGCTCCGAGAGCACGCCGTTGGGCACCGAACGCCCGCCCAGGTGCGCCCGCGAACGCCCGTCGGAGGTCACCGTGCGCAGCGCGATCAGGCTTCCGTCGTCGTCGGGTTCGGCACCGGCGTCGCCGGCGACCTTCGCCGCCGGTGAGTCCGGGGTGGTCGCGAAACGGCCCTCCACGACGGCACGCTGCGCACCGGACCGGACCCGCGAGGCGTCGGCCCTGCCGCCGCTGAGCAGATGGAGTCCCGTGACCACCATCGTCTTGCCCGCGCCCGTCTCACCCGTGACCACGGTCAGGCCGGCGTGCAGTGCGAGCGTGGCGTCGTCGATGACGCCCAGTCCCTGGATACGCATCTCCGCCAACACACTCAGCACCCTATCGGCACCGAGCCCCCGAGAACGCCCCACTGCGGTGATCGCCACCGAAATCGTTAGACACTGTGTTCGATCTGCTCGGCGGGCGGTCGCTACTTGGCAGGTCCGCGCCATCCCTGGACGGGCAGCTCGAACTTCCGGACCAGCCGATCGGTGAACGACGTGTCGTGCAGGCGCACCAGGCGGATCGGCGTCGAACCGCCGACGACCTCCACGCGCGCACCCGGCGGCAGGTCGAACTGCCGCTGACCGTCGCAGCACAGCACCGCGTGGTGCCCGTGCTGGTCGATCTCCATCGCCACCAGGGAATCCCGCGACACCACCAGCGGTCCCGCGAACAGCGCGTGCGCGTTGCTCGGCACGACCAGCAGCGCCTGGACGTCCGGCCACACCACCGGGCCGCCCGCGGAGAACGCGTAGGCCGTGGAACCGGTCGGGGTCGAGCACAGCACGCCGTCGCAGCCGAACGCCGACACCGGGTGGCCGTCGACCTCGACGACCACGTCCAGGATCCGTTCCCGGCTGCTCTTCTCCACGCTGGCCTCGTTGAGCGCCCAGGTGGCGGCGACCTGGTCACCGTTGAGCGTCGCGGTGACCTCCAGGGTCATCCGCTCCTCGACGTGGTAGCGGGATTCGACGACGGCGGCGATCGCCTCGTCGAGGGCGTCGGAATCGGCACCGGCCAGGAATCCGACCCTGCCCAGGTTCACCCCGAACAGCGGCACCCCGGCGGGTCTGGCGAGTTCGGCGGCGCGCAGCAGCGTGCCGTCACCGCCGAGCACGAGCACGAGCTCGGTGCCCACGGCGGGGTTCTCGTCCGGTCTCGCGACCTCGCAGGCGGAATCCCGCAGCTCATCGGCTTCGCCGGCGAGCGCCCGGACCTCGATCCCCGCGTCGAGCAGACGACCGGCGACCTTCTCCGCTGTGCGCAGGTTCTGCTCCCTGCCGGTGTGCACCACCAGCAGCACCCGTCGGGTCAACTCCCACTCCCTTGCCGGGATGAATTTCTGGTCGAAGTCTGCGGTCCGCGCTCGACCGCGTCCGCCACCATGCTGCTGGCGCGGTCGTGGTCCGCTTCGGCGCCCGGCCGCAGCCAGACGAAGAACTCGACGTTCCCGGACGGGCCCGGAAGCGGGCTGGCGACGACGTCGCGCAGTCCCAGTCCGTGCTCGGCGGCGAAGTCGACCACTTCCAGCACCGCTTCGGCGCGCAGCTGCGGATCCCGCACCACGCCACCCGAGCCTAGCCGTTGTTTGCCCACTTCGAACTGCGGTTTGACCATCAGGGCGAGATCAGCTGTCTCGGTGGCGCAGGCGACCAGCGCCGGCAGCACGAGCTTGAGCGAGATGAACGACAGGTCGGCGACAACCAGGCCCACCTGACCGCCGATGTCCTCGGGCGTCAGCGACCGCACGTTGGTGCGGTCGTGGATGTGCACCCGCTCATCGGTCTGCAACTTCCACACCAGCTGGCCGTAGCCGACGTCGACCGCGACGACCTCGCGGGCCTCCCGCCGCAGCAGCACGTCGGTGAACCCGCCGGTGGAAGCACCCGCGTCCAGGCAGCGCTTGCCCGCCACCGACAACCCGCCGGGCTCGAACGCCTCCAGCGCGCCGACCAGCTTGTGGGCGCCGCGCGAAGCCCAGCCCGGGTCGTCGACGTCGTCGGTGACCAGCACGGGTGCGTCGATCTCCACGGCGGTGGCGGCCTTGCGCGCGATCATGCCGCGCACGCTCACCCGGCCTGCGGCGACCAGTTCTCCAGCGTGTTCCCGGGATCGGGCCAGCCCGCGCCGAACCAGTTCGGCGTCCAGGCGCGCCTTGCGAGGCACTTCGTCAACTCCGAGGGGTGTTCTGGGACTGCAGGTGGTCGGCCTTCGACAACGCCTCGGTCAACGAGCTGTGCACGTTCTCGAAGCGCTGCACGTGCTCGGCGACGGGCTGGTCGCGCACCTCGTCGAGCTCGGTCATCGCCGCGGAGATCGCGTCGATCGCCGACTGCCCGTCGTCGGCCTGACGCGCCAGCATCGCCGGGTTGGGCGCCTGCTGCTGCCACGGAGAGGTCATGGGCGGGTACTCCCCTCGATCACCGGTGGGCGCGAACGTTGCGCGACACCACCTTCACGCTAGCCGACCGATCGGCGCCGTTCCCGTCAGGTCAGTCGATGTCCAGCGCCCGCAGCGCCGCGCGCGCCGCGTCGTCGCTGCCCACCACCTGCACCGGGCCGGAACCCGCCGACCACCACGCCGCGCACAGCGCGCGCAGCGCACCCAGCTCGTCGCCCTCACCTCGGGAGGCCAGTTCGAGCCCGTCGCCGACCGTCACCGACCACGCCGGCTGCGCGGCGATGGCGACCTCGGACTTGGGCGAGAACAGGCCGCGCAGATCGGCCGCGACGCTGCCCGGCCGCTCACCGAGAGCTGCCTCCAGCAGGTGGCGAGGCGTGTTGACGCCGGTGAGCACCATCAGCGAGGGCATGCCGGCCTTCACCGCACCGGCGATGTCGGTGTCCAGCCGGTCCCCGACCATCAGCGGCCGGTCGGCTCCGGCCGACGAGACCGCGCGGTCGAGCAGCGGACGCTCCGGTTTGCCCGCGACCAGCGGGTCCTGGTCGGTGGCCGCGCGCAGCAGCTCGACCAAGGCGCCGTTGCCGGGCATCAGCCCGCGTTCGGTGGGCAGCGTGCGGTCGGCGTTGCACGCCACCCACAGCGCGCCGTCGCGGATCGCCAGGCACGCCTCGGCGAAGTCGCGGTAACCCAGCTCCGTGGACAGGCCCTGCACCACCGCGACCGGCTCGTCGGCGAACTCGGTGACCGGCACCAGGCCGAGCCGGTCCACTTCGGACTCCAGCGCCGCGGAACCGACGACCAGCACTCGGGATCCGGCGGGCAGCTTCTCGGCGAGCACCGCCGCACCCGCCTGAGCGCTGGTGCTCACCTCGCTGCGCTCGGCCTTCAGCCCGAGCCCGATCAGGTGGTCGACGACCGCCTGATCGGGCTTGGACGCGTTGTTGGTGACGTAGCGGACCGGCACGCCGCGGCCGTGCACCTGCTGGATCGCTTCCAGCGCGCCGGGAACCAGTTCCCCGCCCCGGTACACCGTGCCGTCCAGGTCGAACAGCACGACATCGTGATCGTCGAGCAGCATGCCGTTCACTGCGTCCGCGATCCTCCTTCGGCCGCGGGCTCGGCGCTGCCGCCGTCCTCGTCGGCCTTCACGTCGTCCGCGTCGGACTCGTCGACGTCCTCATCGAGGTCGCCTTCCTCAGCGTCGTCCTCGGCGTCGTCGAGGTCGTCATCGTCAGCGTCGTCCTCGTCGAGGTCGTCTCCGTCGACGTCGTCCTCATCGAGGTCATCGTCGTCGATCTCCGCTGCGGCCTCGGCCTCGTTGACCAGTTCCTCGACGACCTCCGGGCCACCGAGCTGCACCGCGAGCTCCTCGAGGCGCTCGGGAGCGTCGGTCTCCTCCTCGTCGTCGGCGTGCGCCGCGTGGACGAACCAGGTGAAGGCGTCCCGCTCACGACCGGCCGCCAGGAGGTTGTCGGCGTAGGCGTAGAACAGCCGGGCGCTCCACGGCTCCTGGATCTTCGGGTCCAGCTCCGGGATCTGCAGGCTGACCACGGAGGCCTCGATCTCGTCGAGGTCGCGCCGCGCGCCGGCCGCGACGATCCGCAGCTCGATCTCGTCCTCCTTGTCGAGCTGCAACGCCTCCTCGCTGCGCACCAGCTCGATAGCCCGCTCCGGACGCCCCATCGCCCGCTCGCAGTCGGCCATGATCGCCAGGTGGCCCGGGCCGCCGCCCATCCGCCGCGCAGCGCGCAGCTCGGACAGCGCCTCGTTCCACTCGCCCGTCAGGTAGGCGGTGAGACCGTTGGCCTCGCGCACCGACGGGGTCCGGGACGCCTTCTGCCGCGCGAAGCGGGCGTGCGCGAGAGCGCGCTCGGGGTCCTCGTCGATCAGCTGACCGGCTGCGACCAGGTGCTGCGCGACCTTGTCGGCAGCGCCCTTCGGCAGCGACAGCAGCTCGCGGCGAACCTCCGGGTCCAGCTCCGACGGGTCGACACCGCTCTCGGGGAGCTCCGGCTCGACGGGCTTCGGCGCGTCGTCGTCCTTGCGCTCCGGCCTGCGGTCTCCGTCGCGCTTGAAGCCGCCGTCGTCCTTGCGGAAGCCGTCCTTCTTCTTGAAGTCGTCGCGCCGGCCACCGCGGTCATCGCGGCGCGGGCGGTCATCGCGCTTGAAACCACCGCGGTCGTCACGACGGGGACGGTCATCCCGATTCCGGTCGTCACGACGCGGGCGATCATCGCGGTTGAAGCCGCCGCGGTTGTCCCGGTCATCACGACGCGGACGGTCATCACGCTTGAAACCGCCCCGGTCGTCACGACGCGGGCGATCATCGCGGTTGAAGCCGCCGCGGTTGTCCCGGTCATCACGACGCGGACGGTCATCACGCTTGAAACCGCCCCGGTCGTCACGACGCGGGCGATCATCGCGGTTGAAGCCGCCGCGGTCGTCGCGGTTGCGGTCGTTGCGGTAGCCGCCGCGATCGCCACCCCGGTTGTCCCGACCACGGTCATCGCGCCGGAAACCGTCGCGGCCACCCCGGTCATCACGACGGGGACGGTCATCGCGGTTGAAGCTTCCGCGGTTGTCCCGATCATCACGACGCGGACGGTCATCACGCTTGAAACCACCGCGGTCGTCGCGGTTGCGGTAGTCGCCGCGATCGCCACCCCGGTTGTCCCGACCACGGTCATCGCGGTTGAAGCCGCCACCGCGGTTGTCCCGACGATCATCACGGCGATCGTCGCGCCGGAAGTCATCACGACGCGGCCGATCGTCACGGCGGGCGCCGCCGCGGTCGTCCCGGTTGCGGTCGTCGCGCGGGCCCCGGCGGTCGCTGTCGTTGAACCGGTCGCGGTTGGTGCGGAATCCGCCGCGGTCGTCACGCGGACCCCGGTTGTCCCGGTCACCCCGGTAACCACCGCGGTCGTTGCGGTCGTTGCGGAAACCACCCCGGTCATCCCGGTTGCGGTCGTTGCGGTAGCCGCCGCGCTCTCCGCCCCGGTTGTCCCGGTCGTTGAAGCGACGCTGACCACCGTCGTTGTCGCGGCGCGGGCCACCGTACGAGCCGCGGCCCTGCGAGTTGCCGCCTGGCTTGCGGTCGTAGTTGCCGCGGCCGCCCTGGCCGCTGCGGCCGGCACCGGCCCCGCGGCGGGGACCGCCGCGCTTGTCGTCGGAACCGGACACCGAACCTCCTGAAGAAGAAAAGCCAAAAAATCTTACCAAGGTAGTAGCCCTGGCTTAGCGCGCCCGTCATCGCGGGGTCTTGATCGACCACCTGCGCCCGTGCTGTCATCCAAGCCCCGAGCGGGACTGAACAGCCACGACCGAACCGCCTTCTACAAATCGTACAGCTCGTCAACCCGCTGCGACCGGCCGGGACCACGGAGAGCACGACGAAAAAGCGGGGCCGGTTGATCCTCGGATCAACCGGCCCCGCTCATAAGGATTGTGTCGGCGGTGTCTTACTCTCCCACACCCTAGCGAGTGCAGTACCATCAGCGCTGGGGAGCTTAGCTACCGGGTTCGGAATGGGACCGGGCGGACCCTCCCCGCCATCGCCACCGACA
>NZ_SMKS01000160.1:0-525 GCF_004348435.1 Saccharopolyspora terrae
TCGACCTCGACGACCGCGATTCCCGCGGCCTGCACGGCTCGTGCCAGACCGATGCCGTAGCTGCGGGTGCCTTCCAGACCCACGACCAGTCGTGGTCCGGGTGCGTGTTCGGCGATCCAGGCCAAGGCCGAAGTGAAGCCGGATTCGTCGTTTCCGACAGCGAGGGTCGCTATCGTCGCTCCGGTCGGTGTGATCATCTTGAGCGTGTGCGCGTCGCGATGTGTGTCGCCACCGATGACTGCGTCGACCAGTTCTGCGAGCATGGCCATGTGGCTTCGAAACTCCTTCCGGTAACGGGGTCATGAGAAGCCACCGGCCTGGATGGAGTCACCAAACGGCATATCTGTGAGGGGTCACGCACTCACGTGCGGACAGGCTTCTGATCAGGCCAGCGGTGTGCCGGGCCGGTGTCGACGCCCGAGACGACAGGTCCTTGGCAGAGCACGCCGAAGCGGCCAGATCTTGGAAGAGTCAGTCCCGGGCGTCGGCACCGATCCTTGCAGCGATCCATCCAGAACCGCCGGA
>NZ_SMKS01000027.1:0-80197 GCF_004348435.1 Saccharopolyspora terrae
GGCGTAACCGCCCTGCTGCTGCGGCGGCGGGGGCTGGGGCGGGTTGAAACCCGGTGCCGGTGCCTGCGGCTGCTGGACGGGCGGAGATGCCCAGGCCGCGTGCGAGGCCTGGGGTGCGGTGTTGGGCGCCTCGTCGGGACGCCAACCGGCGTGACCGCCGGAGCCGATCACCGGGATCGGTCCGGTTCCGGCTTCCGCCATCCCGGGCTGCCAGCCCGGCGCGGGCGGAGCGGCGGGAGCGCCGAACCCACCTTCCGGAACCGCTTCGCGGACGGTGTCATGGGCACCACCGACTGTTTCCGCCACGCCACGTTCCGCTTCTTCGATCACAGCACCGACATCACCGGGTTCCGCACCGTCCACTGCGGATTCCGGTTCCAGCGTATGGCCTGCTGCCGCGCCGACCTCCGCCAGAGCACCGGAGGCCTGTTCCGCGGCTGCCGGGACGCCGGGGTCGAGCGCGGTGGACAGCGTCTCGTGGACGCGGGCGACGTTGGCGGCCGCGCCGCTGAGCGCCGCGTCGAGACCGGCCAGGGCCTGCGGATTTCCGGTCGCGGCGGCTTGTTCGGCGGCGTCGGTCTGCTTGGCCAGCGAGACGAGTTCGCGCACGAGCTCGACCTTGGCGGTGCCGATCTGCTCGGCCGCGTGGTCGAGTCGATCAGCGTTGGCCCGGCACTGCTTCGCGGTGGCGGGCAGCGGCCCGTCGTCGGCGATGAAGCCGTTCCACTCCCGGCCCGCGGCCTGGGCTGCTTCGCCCTCGAAGGAGTTCAGGGCGCCTTGCGCGACGGTGTCGGCGTTGCGGGTGAGCGCGTCGAGGGACGTCGCGGCTTCGCGCCAGGCGGTGGCGGAGTCGCGCATGAGGTCTTCGTCGGCGGCCGGCCAGCGGGCTCCGGCTCGGGCGGCGACGTCGCGGAGTTCCGGCGGGAGTTCGATGCCCACGCCGTTCACCCCTCTCCGGTGAGCCGGCGGAGTTCGTCGGCGTTGTCGGCGTCGGTTCGGCGCGTGGTCCGGGCGGTGTCGGCGAACTTCTGGCCGAGGGCGCGCAGTTCGCCGGACAACTCGCCCGCGGCGGCCAGGGCGGCTTCGGCGCGGGGTGCGTGGGCTGCGGCGAAGCGCTCGCCGAACTCGTCGTCGCCCCAGCAGGCGCCCGCGGACTCCACTGCCTGCCGCACGGTGTCGGCGATGCGTTGGGCCTGACCGGCCAGGTCCTCGAACTCACCTGCCCGTTGCGCCAACCGCTCGGTGTCGGTGCGGAAACCGCCCATGGTCACGTCCGTCCCGTCGGGCCCTGCTGCAACCAGCTGGCGTCCGAGAAGTCCTCGTCGTCGGCATCATCGTCGATCCGCCGCGAATCGTTGCGCGACACCGGTTCCGGGGGTGGTCCAAGCAGCAATTCCGGGTCGGTTCCGGCGGGCAGCACGTCGGCGAGCACGGACGCGGCGCGAGCGGCGGCGGCGCGAGCGGCGTCGGTGCTGAGCCGGACGATCGTGGCCGCGAGCTCGACCGGACGCATCCGCTGCGTCGTGTCGTCGGCGATCTCCAGTTCGCGCAGCGCGCCTTGCGGACCGACGACGACCCGCACCCGGCCGTCATCGCTGCTCGCGGCGGCGGTGACGGCAGCGAGGTCGCGCCGGGTGTCGGCCAGCCGCTCCCGGCTTCGCCGGTAGTCGGCCATCAGCTCTTCCACTTGAGATCTGTGGTCGGTCGGCACTGCCGCTGCCCTCCCCTGCCGCGTGCGTCGGCGCCCCTCGTGGTGGGACGCGCGGACGGTTCGATGGTTCCACGCACGAGGGCGCTTTTCACCACCTCCGGCGCTGATCGCCACCGAAATCGCCGGTCGCGGGGGCTGCTTGTGAGGACCCTCTCAACGCCGTCCGCGCCTGGTAGCTGCGAAGATGACGTCATGGCCACCATCGCGTACGAGGACCTGACGCCGGGGCGGACGTTCGATCTGGGCAAGACCGAGATCGACCGCGAGGAGATGCTGGAGTTCAACGCCCGCTTCGACCCGCAGCCGTTCCACCTCGACGAGGAGGCGGGCCGCAACTCGGTGCTGGGCGGCTTGTGCGCTTCGGGCTGGTTCACCGCGTCGCTGTGGATGCGCGCCTACGTCGATCACGTGCTGGCCGATTCGACCTCGCAGGGTTCGCCCGGCGGCAACGAGCTGACCTGGCTGGCCCCGGTGTTCCCGGGTGACGTGCTCCGGTTCGGCATGGAGGTCACCGGCCAGCGCCGTTCGCGCAGCAAGCCGAACCTGGGTCTGGTGGAGATCACCGGCACGGCCGATCGCGGCGATGACCGGGTGCTGCGCTTCAGCTTCGTCGGGATGTTCGGGACCCGCGAGCAGGACTGACCTCAGGACGATTCGTGGCGCGCGTTCTCGACGCGCAGCCCGGCCGTGACCGCTGCGTGGACCGCGCGGGCCAGGGCCGCTCCGACGCGGGAGCGGGGGCCGCCGTAGGGCTCGGGGTCGCCGTCGGCCGGGCAGAGGATCGCCGTGGCGTCGGTGACCGTTCCGGTTCCCGCGACTCCGGATTCCAGCAGGGCTTGGGTTTTGGCCTCCGCGACGGTCGCGACCGCGTTCACCAGCGCGGCTTCGCTCAGCCGCACCGGTGACCAGCAGACCGCGTTGATCGTGCCCGGCGCCCAGGCCCGCTCGGCGGCAGGGGCGGCGGCCCAGACGGGCGCGTGGGCACCGGTGGTCACGCTGGCGCGGACGCCGCCGTCGGTCGCGGTCACCTCGTGCCGCACGTCGACCGCGGTGAGCAGGCCGATTCCCTCGCCGGTCAGGCCGAGTCCGGCCGCCATCTCACCGGCGTGCGCCGACGGGTCGGGGTGGTCGTAGTCGGTCACGACGGTCGCGTTGAACACCCAGTCGCGCAGGCCGATGCCGCCGCCGCGGGGCGCGGAGGAGATCGCCAGCCACGTGCGGGTGCAGCGCCAGACCAGCACCGGCCGGTCCTGCACGGCGTGCAGGACCGGGCTCGGCGCGGTCACGAGCTCAGTGCCTTGACCACCCGGGAGGGGCTCGGACGGCCCAGCTGCTCGGCCATCCAGACGCTGGTGTCGACGAGCTTGCCGAGGTCGACCCCGTGCTGGATGTCGAGGCCGTCGAGCATCCAGATCAGGTCCTCGGTGGCGAGGTTGCCGGTCGCGGACTTGGCGTAGGGGCAGCCGCCGAGGCCACCAGCCGAGGAGTCCACAGTGGACACTCCGTGGCGCAGCGCGGTGGCGGTGTTGGCCAGCGCCTGGCCGTAGGTGTCGTGGAAGTGCACGGCGATCCTGTCCACCCCGACCCCGGCCGCGACGAACGCGCGGAGCAGGGCCTCCACGTGGCCCGGCGTGGCGACGCCGATGGTGTCGCCGAGCGAGAGCTGGTGGCAGCCCATCTCCAGCAGCCGCTTGCCCGTCGCCACGACCTGCTCGACCGGGACCGGGCCTTCCCACGGGTCGCCGAAGCACATCGACAGGTAGCCGCGCACGGCGATCCCCTCGCCGACCGCACGCCCCACCACCGGCTCGAACATGGCGAACTGCTCGTCGAGCCCGCTGTTGAGGTTGCGCTGCGCGAACGTCTCGGACGCGGCGGCGAAGATCGCGATGTCGCGGACCTTCGCGTCAAGCGCGCGATCCAGACCGCGCTCGTTGGGCACCAGCACCGGGTACCGCACACCGGGCGCCTGGTCGAGCCCGTCGATCAGCTCGGCGGCGTCGGCCAGCTGCGGGACCCACTTCGGGTGCACGAAGCTGGTCGCCTCCAGGACGGCCAGACCGGCGTCGGCCATCCGCCGCAGGAACTCCAGCTTCACGTCGAGCGGGACGGTTTCCCTCTCGTTCTGCAGGCCGTCGCGCGCGCCGACCTCCCAGATCGTCACCTCGGCGGGCAGTTCCGCCGGCTCCGGTGAGGCGACCCGCATCGGCAAGCCCAGCTCACGTGGTCCCATCTCAGCCCTCCTGCGCCCGATGTTCAGCACCATCGCCAACCTCGCGGTAGAGCACCGTCTGCACCTGCTCGACCTGCGGGATGTCATCGAATTCCAGCGGCTCGTCCGACGCCGACTCGACCACCAGCGTGCCGCAGCCGAAGACGCGGTCCACCAGACCGCGCCGGAAGCGCACCGAGTTGATCCGCCACATCGGGATGTCGATCCCGGACCTGGTGAACACGCCCTCGCGGACCATCAGCCGGTGCGTGGTGATCACGAAGTGCGTGGTCCGCCAGCGGGCCAGCGGGGCGAGCGTGAACCAGACGATCAGCACCAGGCCCACCACGCCGAGCGCGATCCACACCGGCAGCCGCCACGGGGTGGTCGCCACCAGCGCCGCCAGGTAGGAGGCGCCACCGACCACCACGAACAGCACGAGCACCGGGCCGAGCAGCATCTTCCAGTGCGGATGCTTGTGCACGACGACGTTCTCGTCGTCGTGGAGCAGGCCGTCTGGGTAGGCCACGGTTCCCCTTCCTCAGCCCTGAAGCCGGTCTGCGAATCACGTTACCGGCCGCGCCCGGGCGTGGAGAACGCTCTCAGCTCCGCCGGACGTGCACCACGTCACCCGCGGCGACGGCCGTGGTCCGACCGGTCTCGGTGCGCACCACGAGCCTGCCGGTGTCGTCGACGTCGACGGCCTCCCCGTGCAGGTCGCCGTCCCCCAGCTCGACCCGCACGCGCTGCCCGAGGGTCCGGCACCGGTCGCGGTAGCGGGCGAGCAGCCCGGTGGACACCACGTCGCCACCGGCGTCGCGCCACAGGCCCTCGACCTCGGCGAGCGCACCGAGCAGGTCCGCCGCGAAGTCCTCGCGGTCCACGTCGGCGCCCTCGGCGGCCAGCGAGGTGGCGGGCATGCCGCCCGCGCCGGTGGGCAGCTCGTCGCGCTGCTGGCGGACGTTGACCCCCATGCCCAGGACCAGCGCGATCCCGTCCGGTCCGGCGACCGCCTCGGAGAGGATCCCGGCACCCTTGCGCCAGTCCTCACCCGAGCCGAGAAGGAGGTCGTTGGGCCACTTCAGGCCGGCGGGAACACCGGTGGTCCGCTCGACGGTCTCGGCGAGGGCGACACCGGCGATCAGCGGCATCCACCCCACCGCCGACGGCGGAACCCCGGGACGCAGCAGCACGCTCACGAACAGCCCGGCGCCGCGCGGCGAGATCCACTGCCGCTGCAACCGCCCGCGCCCGGCGTTCTGCTCCTCGGCGATCAGCACCGTCCGGTCGGCGGCACCGCGAGCCGCGTCGGCGGCCAGGTCCGAGTTGGTGGAGCCGGTCACGGCCACCACGTCCAGCGCGGAATACGGTCCTCCGTCGACCAACCGTCGGCGCAGCCGGTCTCCATCGAGCAGAACTTCAGCACTCACCCGCTCAGCCTATGCGGCTCCGCTTCCCACCACGTCCGCCGGCGTGGGAGCACGCACTAACATCGGTCGCGTGCGCTTCGTGCTTGCTTCCGCCTCGCCCGCCCGCCTCTCCGTGCTCCGCTCCGCTGGGATCGAACCGCTCGTGCAGGTCTCGGGCGTCGACGAGGACGCGGTGGCCGCGTCGCTGACCGATCCGGCTCCTGCCGAGCTGGTCACCGCGCTGGCGCAGGCCAAGGCCGAGGCGGTCGCCGCCGAGTGCGCGGAGCCCGACGCGGTGATCGTCGGGTGCGACTCGATGCTGCTGCTGGCCGACGGCGAGATCGTCGGCAAGCCGGGCACGCCGGAGGTCGCCGCCAAGCGCTGGGCCCAGCACTCCGGCAGCAGCGCCGAGCTCCTGACCGGGCACGCGATCATCCGGGTGCGCGACGGGAAGATCACCGACCGCACCTCCGGCCACCTGGGCACGACGGTGCACTTCGGGACCCCCACCGAGGACGAGATCAACGCCTACATCGCCACCGGCGAACCCCTCAACGTCGCGGGCGGTTTCACCTTGGAGGGCTTCGGCGGCTGGTTCATCGAGGGCGTCGACGGAGACCCCTCCAGCGTCCTCGGCATCAGCCTCCCCCTCACCCGCAAGCTCCTCGCCGACCTCGGCCTCACCATCACCCACCTCTGGACCACCCCCGCTTGATCACCTGCCCCAGCCGGGACCCGAACCCCACAGATCCCGGTGATCCCAGGCCCACCTGGTCCCGGCCTCCGATCCCCGGTCGCCTCATGCCCGGGGTAACCCGAATACGGCGGTAATCAGACCCCCGATTACGGCGGTATTCAGGGTGCTTCCGGATCGCGGCCGTATTCGGACGCCCGATTGCGGCGGTAATCGGGGTCCCGACCACGGCGGTGATCGGGGTACCCGGTGCCGCCATCGGGGTGAACGTGGGCACATTTCGCCCACCTTCGGGACTTAATCGCTCGATCGGGTGGTTAATTGAGGTCGCTATGTCTGTCCTGCGACCGTGGCTGTTGACCTCGCGCCTGCACGTCGATCTTCGACGGCAGGCCAGCTGCGTCTGTCGTTGATCTCCTCCGGCCTGAGCTGAAGCCCTCGCTCGGCCGCTCCCCCGCGCGGCGCTCCGCCGCGCTCCGGCGCTGAACCGCGCCCTCTTGCGCATCAACCCCTCACGACTTCAGGAGATCCCTGTGTCCGACACCGCCGGGCGGTCACGCCTGCGCTTCAACCCCAAGTTGTTCGCCGTCGCAGTGCTCGCCTCCCTGGTGCTCGGCGCCCTGCTCGGCTGGATCGCCAAGCAGACCGACGCCCAGTGGCTGATCACCGCGCTGGACACCATCGGCAGCACGTTCACCAAGCTGCTCAGCTTCACCGTCCTGCCGCTGATCTTCACGGCGATCGTGGTGGGCATCAACAGCCTCCGCTCTCTCGGCGGCGGCCGGACCGCGGCCCGCCTGGGCGGCAAGACCGCGCTGTGGTTCGCCATCACCTCGTTGATCGCCGTGGTGATCGGCCTGGTGATCGGCCGCCTGTTCCAGCCCGGCCGCGGCCTGGTCATCGAGCCCGACCCGGAGAAGCTGCAGGCGATCGGCGAGAAGACGCAGGGCTCCTGGCTGGACCTGCTCAACGGCCTGGTGCCGGACAACCTGATCAGCGCCTTCGCCGAGGGCGAGACCCTGCAGGTCGTGTTCGTGTCGCTGATCATCGGCGCGGCCACCTACAGCCTCGGTGACAAGGCCGCGCCGTTCGTGAACTTCAACAAGGCGGCCTTCGAGGTCATCCAGCGCGTGCTGGGCTGGATCATCCGGCTAGCCCCGCTGGGCACCCTCGGCCTGATCGGCAACGCCGTGGCCACCTACGGCAACGAGTTCTTCCTGCCCCTGGTCAAGCTCATCGGCTCCACCTACGTGGCCTGCCTGCTGGTGCTGTTCGCCGTGTACCCGCTGCTGCTGGCTCTGGTGGCCAAGGTCAGCCCGGCCCGCTTCTTCGCCAAGTCGTGGACGGTCCTGCAGTTCGCCTTCGCCTCCCGGTCCTCCGGTGCGAGCCTGCCGATGACCCGCCAGGCCGCGGAGAACCTGGGCGTTCCGCCCTCCTACGCGAGCTTCGCGGTCCCGCTGGCCAGCACCACCAAGATGGACGGCTGCGCGGCGATCTACCCGGCGATCGGTTCGCTGTTCATCGCCAACCTCTTCGGCATCCAGCTGGGCTGGGTGCAGTACCTGACGATCATCGCGGTCGCGGTGTTCGGCTCGATCGCCACCGCGGGCGTGACCGGCTGGTTCACGATGCTGACGCTGACCGTCGGCGCGCTGGGCTTCCCGCCCGAGGTCGTGGCCACCGGCATCGCCATCGCCTACGCGGTCGACCCGATCATGGACATGATGCGCACCGCCACCAACGTCGCCGGCCAGATCGCCGTTCCGGTGATCGTGGCCCGCAGCGAGAACGTCCTCGACGACGAGGTGCTGGACGCCCCCAGCACGCCCCCGCTGATCGGTGACCGGGAACCGGCCACGGCCTGAGCGGACCGGTCCGGTGCGTGATCGCACGCACCGGACCGGGAAAACCCGCCTCGGCACTTCGTTCGGGTGATGGCGCATCCGTAGGATGGGCCGCGTGGACAGCGGCCGGCGGGGAAAAGACCTGCGCATCGGTGACCCCGAGCGCGAGCGGGCCATCCGGCTGCTCGGCGAGCACTTCTCCGCCGGGCGCCTGGAGCTCGCCGAGTACGACGAGCGCAGCAAGCTCGCGGCGGGAGCGCGGTTCGGCTCGGAGCTCGACGGGCTCTTCGACGACCTGCCCGGGCCCCGCCCGTTCGGCGAGCTGGCACCCGCCACGACACGCCCCGCCCCTTCGGTGGGCAACATCGCACTGGCGGTCGGCGCGGTGGCGCTGCTGCTCGCGCTCGTGGTGGTCGCGAGGCCGATCGGGCTGATGCTGCTGTTGCCGACCGTGGCGATCATCTGGTTCATGTGGCGACGCAGGTGACGACCTACCGTCACCTGCGAGCACGTTTCGTTACGGTGAGGTCCATGCACAGCTCGCGGTTCACCGGGGTGCGACGTCTCAACGCGTTGCTCGGCCTCGGCGCGCTCACCCTCACCGGTTGCGGTATCTGGCAGTCGGCCCCCACGGCAGGCACCGCACCGCCCCCACCGCCACCACCGGCACCGGTCACCAGCGCACCGCCGTCGCTGCCGCCGAGGCCGTTCGACCTCGGCCTGGACGGCGTCGACCCGTGCGAGCTGCTCACCGCCGACCAGCGCAACCAGCTCGGCTTCGACCGCGAACCGCAGCCGGACTCCGACGCCGGCTTCGGCAACGCCGCCACCTGCAGCTACCGCAACACCACGGCCAAGGTCGGCGCCCGCCTGGCGCTGATCACCACCGAGAGCATGCGGGTGTGGACCGACGACACCGCGCAGGTCGAGGCCACGCCGATCCTCGTGCAGGGCTTCCCCGCGCTGGTGATCAAGACCCCGGGGCTCGACCTGTCGTGCAACGTGGCGGTCGACGTGGCCGAGGGGCAGCACCTCGACGTCCTCTACCGCGACGACGGCGGGCAGCCACCGCCGCCGGTGGACCAGCTGTGCTCCGGTGCTCAGCGGGTCGCCGAAGAGGCGGTGCGCACGCTCGCCCACCCGCCCGCCTCGGGAACCTCCAGCTCGGAGACCCCGACGCAGCTGCCGTCCGAGTCGACTCCCTGATCCGGCACCACTCCCCGCGTGTGGAGGACTCCACAGCGTTACAGATCGCGGATACAGTGTCCGGCGGACGTTTCACCTGTGGGAGGGGGCGACGTGCCGTTAACCGAGCCGTACGGCGCGGGTTCCGGTGGTTCGATGCAGGTCGAGCCCACCGCGATCCCGCGTCTGGTCAACTCGCTGCAGGAGTCCCTGGACGCCGTCGGGCTGCAGATCGAGCACGCCATCACCGAGCTCCGCATCCGTCCGTGGGCCGGTGACCCGGTCAGCACGGACGCGGCCGAGCTGTTCAACGAGCGATCGGTGGGCGGTGGTGAGGACGCGTTGACCGCGCTGTGCGGTTACCGCGACCAGCTGCAGGCCGCCGCCGAGTCGCTGCAGCAGGCCGGCCGCGAGTACGAGCAGATCGACCACGACAGCGCGGCCGGTCTGGGCGGGGGTTGCTGATCCGCGATGGGTGACCACCGATGGCAGGGCTACCAGCACGCCGAGCTGTACGCGCAGATCAACGAGGGTCCGGGTGCGCACGGCTCGACCGACAGCGTGCGCCGCTGGAGCGAGCTGACCCGCGCGCTGGGCGAGATCGACGGCGGTCTGGCCGCCGCGGTCGCCGCCGCGAAGAGCGGCTGGCAGGGCTCCGCGGCCGACAACGCCAACGCCGGGCTGCGCCCGCTCGGCGAGTGGGCGGTGCTGGCGCAGCAGGCGAGCACGGTCATGCGCGAGCGCGCCGAGCAGCAGGCGGAGTTCATCAGCAAGGCCCGCAGGGACATGCCACCGCCGGTGCAGGTGACCAGCGAAGACCCGGGAACCGCGGCGACCGCGCTCACGCACCTGTTCGGCGGGCAGACCGACTACGAGGTCCAGGAGGCCCGGCAGCACGCCGCTGAGCAGCGCGCGTTCGACGTGATGCGCACCTACGAGGCGTCGACGCAGGCCAACACGACGTCGCTGGCCTCGTTCGCCCCGCCGCCGCAGGTCGTCGTGGACGCGCCCGCCTCGGGCGGGTCCAGGGCGCCGGGCGGATCACCGCAGGTGACGATCAGCTGGGGTCCCACGGTCGCCGCGCCGAGCACCGGTGCGCCGACCGGCCGGACCGGTGCGGGCACCACCGCGCCCGGCGCCAAGCAGGACGGTCGCCGTTCGGGCCGCCCCGCCGGTTCCGCCGCCGGGCGGGCGTCGGGCAAGCGCGCCAAGGGCGGCCGCGACGAGGCCGTCGAGCGCGAGGTCACCGAGAAGCTGGGTGACGGCGGGTTCTTCGGCGAGCAGCAGACGGGTTCGCGCCCGGTGATCGGCGGCGAGCCCGGTCGATGAACACCACCGCACGTGCCGAGAGGTCGATCGGCCTCTCGGCGTTGGAGTTCGACGTCCTCACCGAGCACCTGGAGCTCGACGGCGTGCCGCTGGTCCTCAAGGTCCCGTCGCCGGGACGCACCCACGCCGAGCGCGCGAAGCTGGTCGCCTCGGCGTGGCGCGCGATGTCGAACCGCGGCCTGATCAGCGGCGGTGAGCTCGACGCCGACCTGGAGCGGATGCTGCGGCTCGTCGCCGAACCCGGCCGCGAGGTCGACGGGCGGAGCTGGTTGCAGCGCAGCGTTCGAGTGCTGGCCGCCGCCGAGAAGGACGGCGAGCGCGCCGTTCTCGTGGTCAAGGACGGCGATCACCTGAGCTTCTCCGCCGTTTCGGCCGCCGGACTCCCGCGCGCGGCGATCTCACCGCTGCCGGAACTGCCCGCCGGCCCGGGCCGATCGGTGTCGGTGCCCAGCGACGTCCTCGACGCCGCCGCCCACGAGGTGGGTGACAAGACCGAGCAGCTCGCCTCCGCGCTGCAGCGGCGCGGTGTTCGTCCCGACGACGCCGAGGTCCTGGGCGAGATGGTGGCCGGAGCCGTGGCGCAGGGGCAGTTCGGCGCGGCCGCGCGAATCCGCTACGGCAGGCGCGAGAGGGCCGAACGCGTCGTCGGGTTCTTCGACTCCGCCCTGGGCCGCTACGCGCAGCTGCGCACCACGTCGCCTTCCGGGGAGGCCTGGAGCACGATCGCCCCGGCGGACAACCGCCGCCTGGCGGGCCACGTGGAAGAACTCCTCGACGAGGTGACCGGCTCACCCCGCCCGTAGCGCTCACCATCGCCACCGCCCCAGCACGGCGAGGACCTCGCCCCCGCAGCACCATTCCAATTTCGCGCGAAATTCGAGCGCCGAAGTTCGCGTTCCAATTTCGCGCGAAATTCGAATCCCGGTTCCGGAGGCGCACCTCGGCGGGTGTCTGGAAGTGTGCGGGGCTCGTCGGTCGGCGTGGTGCTCATGACGATGGCCCCGTCCGAGGACGGGGCCATCGTCGTCACGGCGTTCGTCAGACCACCGGTTCCAGGAGGCTGATCCTGGCTTCCGGGGCCGCCGAGCGCTTGGCGTCGGCGGCTTGGTCGCTGGGTTCGGTCTGCGAGTCGCGTTCGGCTTCGACCCGCTGGGTGTAGACGGCGACCTCGCGGGTGATGGTCTCCTCGTCCCAGCCGAGCTCGACCGCCATCAGCCGCGCCACGGCGTCGGCGCAGTCCACGCCCCGGTGCGGGTACTCGATGGAGATGCGGGTGCGCCGGGTGAGCACGTCCTCCAGGTGCATGGCGCCTTCGTGGCTGCACGCGTAGACGATCTCGGCCTGCAGGTAGTTCGGCGCGGCCGGGACCGGCTTGAGCAGGTCGGGTCGCTCGTCGCCCGCCGCGAGCACCTCGTGGATCTCCGAGCCGTAGCGGTCCAGCAGGTGCCGGATCCGGTACGGGTGCAGGCCGTGCGCACCGGCCAGCTGATCGGCCTGGTTGACCAGCGCGTGGTAGCCGTCGGCACCGATCAGCGGAACCTGGTCGGTGATCGACGAGGCCATCCGGCCGGGGACGTCGGGCGAGACGGCGTCGACCGCGTCGGCGGCCATGACCCGGTAGGTCGTGTACTTGCCACCGGCGATGGCCACCAGGCCGGGGGCCACCCGCGCGACCGCGTGTTCGCGGGAGAGCTTGGAGCTCTCCTCGCTCTCACCCGCCAGCAGCGGCCGAAGACCGGCGTAGACGCCCTCGATGTCGTCGTGCGTCAACGGGGTGGCCAGCACCGAGTTGACGTGCTCGAGCAGGTAGTCGATGTCGGCCTTGGTCGCCGACGGGTGCGCGAGGTCGAGGTGCCAGTCGGTGTCGGTGGTGCCGATGATCCAGTGGTTGCCCCACGGGATGACGAACAGCACGGACTTCTCGGTGCGCAGGATCATGCCGGTCTCGGCGACGATCCGGTCGCGCGGGACGACGATGTGCACGCCCTTGCTGGCGCGGACGCGGAACCGCCCGCGACCTCCGGAGAGCTTCTGCAGCTCGTCGGTCCACACACCGGTCGCGTTGATCACCGCGTGGGCGCGGACCTCGACCTCCTCGGCGGTCTCCACGTCGCGCACCTTGACGCCCGCGATCCGGTCGGCCTCCCGCAGGAAACCGGTGACCTGCGTGGAGGTCATGACCACGGCGCCGTAGCGCGCGGCCGTGCGGGCGACGGTCATGGTGTGCCGGGCGTCGTCGGCCTGCGCGTCGTAGTAGCGGATGCCGCCGATCATCGCGCTGCGCTTGAGCGCGGGGACCATCCGCAGCGCACCGGCGCGGCTGAGGTGCTTCTGCCCCGGCACCGAGCGGGCGCCGCCCATCGTGTCGTACATGAGCAGACCGGCCGCCGTGTAGGGGCGCTCCCAGAAGCGGCGGGTCAGCGGGTACAGGAACGGGACGGGCTTGACCAGGTGCGGAGCGAGCCTGGTCAGCATCAGCTCGCGTTCCCGCAGCGCCTCGCGCACCAGGGAGAACTCCAGCTGCTCCAGGTAGCGGAGGCCACCGTGGAACAGCTTGCTGGAACGGCTGGAGGTCCCGGCCGCCAGGTCGCGGGCCTCCACCAGCGCGACCCGGAGTCCCCGGGTGGCCGCGTCCAGCGCCGCGCCGGCGCCGGTGACGCCGCCGCCGATCACCACGACGTCGAACTCCTCGTGTTCGAGCCGCTTCCAGTTCTCGGCCCGCTCGGTGGGTCCCAACGAGCCCTTCAGCCGGTTTCCGGTCTCGGTCTTGTCCTTGGACTTGGACACCGCGTCCTCCTCGCTTTGATCGCGTCCCACCGTTAAACCCACCGCCGACGCGGAACCGGACCTGCGCGCAGGTGGCGCACCACGGTGGTCATCATGCCCGACCAGCACTGTCCGTGCCTGGCGCAGCGCGTCCCGCTGCCGTCGCCTGTTCGACGAGCGCTCCTCGCTCGCGCAGCACTTCGATCTGGTGGCCGGGTGTTCTCGAATCCACGATGACGATGTCGAAGTCCTCGACGGGCGCGACCGCGTGCAGCGCGCGCCGGTGGAACTTCGTGTGGTCAACGTAGAGCACTGTGCGCTGAGCTGCGGCCAGCATCGCCTTCTTGATCTGCACCATCTCCTGCTGCGGGTAGCAGCCGATGCCGTCGGTCACCGCCGACACCGACATGATCGCCAGGTCGACGCGCAGGTTGCGCAGCGAGTCCAGCGCCATGCCACCGACGAACGCGTCCGCCCACGGCAGGTAGTCGCCGCCGACGCAGATCAAGCTGATCCCGGGAGCGGCGGCGAGCTCGTCGAAGACGCCCCGGTGGTTGGTGACCACCGTCAGCGGGGCGCGTTCGGGCAGCAGCCGGGCCAGGTGCACGCCGGTCGTGGAGTCGTCGAGCAGCAGCGCCTGCCCGGGCTCGATGAGCTCGGCGGCGGCGCGGGCCAGCTCCTCCTTCTCGGACTGGTTCTGCTGCAGCCGGTATTCCGAAGCCGCTTCGTAGAGCAGCGACGATGCGGCCGAGACGTTGCCCCTGTTGCGGTGCACCAGGCCCTGCGATTCCAGGTCGGCGAGATCCCGGTACACGGTCATGGCGCTGGCGCCGATGGTCGCGACCAGGTCGTCGATGCGCAGGGTGCCCTCCGCCATCACCAGTTCGGTGATCTTGCGGCGCCGGTCCTGCTGCTTGCCGGACGGTCGTCGGCCGGACATGGCGGCTCCTCGCTCCGAGTGGCGCTGACTGCGGCCGGATCGCCTCCGCTACCGCACGCTCACCGTACAACTCGATAAAAACACCATCTCGACCAGTCCGCAACGCTTCTTTTCACACGGAGTTTGTGATTAAAGTGTCGTCCGGTAGCCGGGGCGATCACTCGATCCAGGCGTGCCGGACGTCGGTGTCCCCGCACCGGGAGCCCGGCACCGGGGATCTTCGTGATTCCGCGCTACCACCGGGCGAGTTCCGGGACTAGGCGGTACGGACGAACGTGCTGCGCACGACTGGCGGCACACATGGACACGTGTTGCCATGCGGCAGTACCGTCCCGACTCGCTCCATGTCGGACAGACACCGAACACCCGCCTGTGCCAACGGCGGCATCACGAGGGGAACGGGAGAATGACCAGTCTTGGCGAGGTATTCCTCTGGGAGCTGCTCGGGACGGCGATACTGACGCTCATGGGCTGCGGCGTCGTCGCGAACGTGACGCTGAGCAAGAGCCTCGGAGTCGGCGGCGGCTGGCTGCTGGTGAACTTCGGCTGGGGCTTCGCGGTTTTCGCCGGCGCCAGCATCGCCGAACCTGCCGGGGCCCACATCAACCCCGCGGTCACCATCGGACTAGCGATCTACGGGGACACCCCGTGGTCGCAGGTCCCGGTCTACATCATCGCGCAGATCATCGGCGCCGCGCTGGGTGCGGTCCTGTGCTGGGCGGCCTACAAGTCACAGTTCGACACGACGGAGGACCCCGCCAACACCCGGGGGATCTTCGCCACCGGACCGACGGTCCCGAACGCTCCGTGGAACCTGATCACCGAGATCATCGGCACCTTCGTGCTGGTGTTCTGGATCATCACCAACCCGCCGGCCAGCGCGGGTGATTCCCCGGGAGTTCCGGACTTCGGCAACGCCGCGCTCGGCTACGCCGCGGTCGCCTTCATCGTGATCGGCATCGGCGCCTCGCTCGGCGGACCGACCGGGTACGCCATCAACCCGGCGCGCGACCTGGGTCCGCGCATCGCGTACGCGATCCTGCCCATCCGCGGCAAGGGTTCGGCCGAGTGGGGATACTCGTGGGTCCCGATCGCCGGACCGATCATCGGTGGCGCGCTGGCGGCGCTGCTGGCCCTCGCTCTGCCCATCAGCAGCTGACCGGACAAGGAAGGTTTGAACAATGGCCTCGTACATCGCCGCCATTGACCAGGGGACCACGTCCACGCGGTGCATGATCTTCGACCACGCCGGCAGCGTGGTCGCGGTCAACCAGAAGGAGCACCGCCAGCTGTTCCCCAAGGCCGGCTGGGTCGAGCACGACCCGCTCGAGATCTGGAACAACGTCCGCCAGGTGTGCGCGGGCGCGCTCGCCAAGGCCGACCTGGTCTCCTCCGACATCGCCGCGTGCGGCATCACCAACCAGCGCGAGACCACGGTGGTCTGGGAGAAGGCCACCGGCAAGCCGGTCTACAACGCCATCGTCTGGCAGGACACCCGCACCGACGAGATCGTCAGCGAACTGGGCGCGAAGGAGGGGCAGAACCGCTTCCAGGCGAAGACGGGCCTGCCGCTGGCGACCTACTTCTCCGGTCCGAAGGTGAAGTGGCTGCTGGACAACGTCGAGGGCATCCGGGAGCGCGCCGAGAAGGGCGAGCTGCTGTTCGGCAACATGGACACCTGGGTGCTGTGGAACTGCACAGGTGGTCCGGACGGCGGACTGCACGTCACCGACCCGACCAACGCCTCGCGCACGCTGCTGATGGACCTGGAGACCCTGCAGTGGGATCCGGACATCTGCGCCGAGATCGGCGTGCCGATGTCGATGCTGCCGGAGATCCGCTCCTCCTCGGAGGTCTACGGGCAGTTCCGCGAGCGCGGTGTGTTCGCCGGGATCCCGATCGCCGGCATCCTCGGCGATCAGCAGGCCGCCACCTTCGGGCAGGCGTGCCTGTCGCCCGGTGAGGCCAAGAACACCTACGGCACCGGCAACTTCGTCCTGCTCAACACCGGGACCGAGCGCGTCGTCAGCCAGAACGGCCTGCTGACCACGGTCGGCTACAAGATCGGCGACAACGACACGATCTACTGCCTGGAGGGCTCGATCGCGGTCACGGGTTCGCTGGTGCAGTGGCTGCGGGACAACCTCGGCATGATCGGCAGCGCCCCGGAGATCGAGCAGGTCGCGTCCAGCGTGGACGACAACGGCGGCGCGTACTTCGTGCCCGCCTTCTCCGGTCTGTTCGCGCCGCACTGGCGCTCGGACGCGCGCGGCGCGATCGTCGGGCTCACCCGGTACGTCAACCGCGGTCACCTCGCCCGAGCGGTGCTGGAGGCCACGGCCTTCCAGACCCGCGAGGTCATCGAGGCGATGAACGCCGATTCCGGTGTCCCGCTGAAGTCGCTGAAGGTCGACGGCGGCATGGTCGTCAACGAGCTGCTGATGCAGTTCCAGGCCGACATCCTGGGCGTTCCGGTGATCCGGCCGAAGGTCAACGAGACCACCGCGCTCGGCGCCGCCTACGCGGCAGGCCTGGCGGTCGGCTTCTGGGAGAGCGAAGCCGACATCCGCAGCAACTGGGCCAAGGACAAGCAGTGGGACCCCGCCATGACGGAGGAGGTCCGCGAGAAGCAGTACGGCAACTGGCAGAAGGCGGTCACGAAGACCTTCGACTGGGTCGAGTGACGACCTGCTGCTGAGCCGTTCCGGCGGCGTGATCCGCAGCTCGCGAAGCATCGCGAGAGCGGGTCACGCCGCCGTTTCGCGTGCGAGCTCGGCCAGGTGGCGCAACGAGTTGGCGAGGTGGTCCGGGCCGAACGGCGGGAAGTGGAGGCAGTCCCGGACGGACTGCGGGACGGCGGACCAGTCGTAGGTGAGGGTGACCGCGGTCGTGGACGGGCCGAGCGGCACGAGGTCGTAGCGCCAAGACCAGCCGCCGAATTCGAGGCGGCCGTCGCCCTTCGGGTCGTAACCGGTCCGCCAGCCGATGGTGCGGGGCGGGTCGATCACGTGAATCTCGTTCGCCACCTGGTAGTCCCCGTTCTGGGCGTCGGGGTGGTACATGTCCATCCGGAAGATCTGCCCCACCTCCGCCAGCCTCGCCCGATCGACGGGTTCCTGGACCCAACCGGTGCCGTCGATCGTGGGATGGGTGGTCGGGTCCGCCAGCACGGCGAACACCCCCTCGGCGGGTGCGGCGATCGTCCGGGTAGCGCTCACGTTCTCCTGGTTCACCGTCGGCACGCTCCTCGCGATGTCGGTCGGCCCCACGCGAGGCCGTTCGCCCATGCAGACCGAGCGACCGCGAAGAACTCATCGCTGCGCCCGCGGAACGCGGGTAGTGGGTGGGGTGATCCGCGCAGCAGCGGACCACCCCACGCCACTTCAGCCTTCGAGCAGGGACTCGACCCGGTCCGCGGCCCGGGTGAGACCGCCTGATTCCCTGATCTCCTGCTGCATCCGGTCCACGTTCCCACGGATGTCCGGGTCCTTCGTGACCTTCGACAGCGCGTCCCGCAGCTCGTCAGGCGACACCGTGCCGGAGTCGACCTGGACGCCGAGGGACAGCTGCTCGATGCGGTCGGCGTTGGCGAACTGCTCTGCCGCCTGCGGTGCCGCGATCAGCGGGACGCCCTGGTGCAGCCCCTCCATCACCCCGCCCATGCCCGCGTGGGTGAGGAAAGCGTCCGCGTGCGAGAGCACCTTGAGCTGCGGGATCCACTGGTGGATCTCGAAGTTCTCCGGCGCCTCGCCCAGCTCCGCCGGATCGATGCCGCGACCGACCGACAGCACCACGTGCCGGTCCATCCCGCCGAACGCCTCCAGGCACCTGCGGTAGAAGTC
Organism: Saccharopolyspora terrae; assembly: GCF_004348435.1. Lineage (NCBI taxonomy): Bacteria > Bacillati > Actinomycetota > Actinomycetes > Pseudonocardiales > Pseudonocardiaceae > Saccharopolyspora > Saccharopolyspora terrae. The sequence goes on from NZ_SMKS01000027.1 coordinate 17,933, forward strand.
GCGGCGGTCGTTGTAGGCCGAGCCCAGCGAGATGACCAGGACCGGGCGGTCGTCCGGTGGGCTCCAGCCGCCCTGGAACGCGCGTTCCGAGAGCATCGGGCCGACGAACTCGAACGAGTCCTCGACCTGGTCGCCGAAGTACTGGAACCCGCGCGGAATCGTCACGATGGCACGCTGCGGCACCGCGATGTCCTGGAAGGCCAGGCCGACGCCCTGCGCGGCGAAGTACCGGTCGTAGCGGGCCCGCACCTCGCGCTTGCCCGCCGTGTCCTGCGTCATCCCCAGCACCTGCTCGATGCCCGGGGAGAAGACGTACGTCGGTGATAGCTGGATGCGCGGGATCCGCCACTTCTCGGCCAGCACCAGTCCTGCGAACGCGGCCACGTCGTAGACGATCACGTCCGGTCGATCGTCGGCCAGCGCCCGCTCCAGTTGCGGCAGCACGAGGTCGGTCTCGTCGAGGAACAGGCGCTGCGCGGTGAGCTCGTCGTCCGGCCACTCCGACCGCTGAGCGCCGGAGGTGCCGGGCAGCAGGGAGTCGTATCGGACCGGTTCGGCGCCGCTGTCGGTGATCTGCGCGGTGAACTCGTCGGTGGTCGCGTAGCTGACGCGGTGGCCGCGCTCGACGAGCTCGGCGACCAGTCCGAGGCCGGGATTGATGTGACCGTGAGCGGGGATGGACGCGAACAGGACGTGCGCCCGCCGCCTGGTGCGGTGGAGGTTCTGAGACATGAGTGGGAACTCCTGATCAAGACGCCCGGATGCCGGGCGGGAACGAGTGATGACCGCGCCGCGGAGATCCGCGCGCGGTGAGGCCGCTTCAGGCGGTCTTGATCAGAGGTAGAGCTGCCACTGCACGAGCCGAGACTAGCCCGCGGCCACGAGACGTGTCGCGCGATTTTTGCGCGGGGTCAGTCGCGGTGGGGGCGTTGTTCGGGCGGGAGCTGGCAGGCCGGCGTGGCGCCGGGCAGGCGGTGGCGGTGGTCGGCGACCCAGCGGTAGAGGCGCTCGGCGAGGGTGCGCAGCAGCGGCGCCGACATGAGCCCGCCCAGCAGGGGCCAGGGGGCGCGGCTGGACCTGAGGAGCTCGGCCACCGCTGCGGCGCCGCCGAAAACCCGGCCGGAGCGGTCGATCCAGAGGACCTCGTGCGCGGCGCGGGCTTCGGTGACGTTCAGCGCCGGGAGATCGGCTTCCTGCCAGGGCTCGACCCGCATGCGCACCGGCAGGCGCACGGCGAGGCGGACGCTGCGGGTGCAGAACCCGCAGTCGCCGTCGTAGATCAGCACCGGACGTTCGGCCACGACGCCATCCTCCCCCACGGGAGGCCTTCCGTCAGTCCAGGTCGTCGTGGCGCATCAGCAGGCGGCCGGCCTCGGTGAGCGAACCCGACAGCGACGGGTACACCGAGAAGGTGTTGGCCAGGTTGTCCACCGTCACCTGGTTCTGCACCGCGAGCGCGATCGGCAGGATCAGCTCGCTGGCGTTCGGCGAGACGACGACGCCACCCACGACCACGCCGGTCTGCGGGCGGCAGAAGACCTTGAGGAAACCGCGCCGCAGGCCTTCCATCTTGGCGCGGGGGTTGGTGGCCAGCGGCATCATCACGGTCCGCGCGGGGACCTCGCCGCTGTCGATGGCCTGCTGGCTGATGCCGACCGTGGCGATCTCGGGGTGGGTGAAGACGTTGGCCGCCACCGTCTTCAGCTTGATCGGCGTGACGCCCTCGCCCAGCGCGTGCCACATCGCGATGCGGCCCTGCATGCCTGCGACGGAGGCCAGCAGCAGCAGACCGGTGCAGTCACCGGCGGCGTAGATGCCCGGGGCGCCGGTGCGCGACACGCGGTCGACCTCGACGTAGCCGCCCCGGCCGGGCTCGATGCCGACCTTCTCCAGGCCGATGTCGCTGGTGTTGGGCACCGAGCCCACCGTCATCAGCGCGTGGCTGGCCTCGACCTTCCGGCCGTCGGCGAGGTGGATGACCACGCCCTTCTCGGTGCGCTCCACCGACTCGGCGCGGGCGTGCTTGACGACCTCGGTGCCGCGCTCGGCGAACACCTCTTCGAGCACGGCCGCGGCGTCGGCGTCCTCGTGCGGCAGCACGCGGTCGCGGCTGGAGATCATGGTGACCTTGACGCCCATCTCGGTGTAGGCGGAGGCGAACTCCACACCGGTGACACCGGAGCCGATGACGGCCAGGTGCTCGGGCAGTTCGGGCAGGTCGAAGAGCTGGCGCCAGGTCAGGATCCGCTCACCGTCGGGCTCGGCGCCCTTGAGGATGCGGGGCGTGGCGCCGGTGGCGATCAGCACGACGTCGGCGGTGAGCTCTTCGTAGGTGCCGTCGGCGCGGTCCACGCCGATCTGGTGCACGGCCATGCCCGGCGTCGGGTCGGTGAAGCGGGCACGGCCCGGGATGATCTTGACGCCTTCGCGGCGCACCCGGGAGCGGATGTCGGCCGACTGCGCAAGGGCCAGGCCCTTGACCCGGCCGTGCACGACGGCGACCTCGACGTCGGCTTCGTGGGAGGAGGGCCGGATGCCGAGCTCTTCGGCGTCGCGGAAGGAGGATCGAGCCCCGGCGGAGGCGATGAAGGTCTTCGAAGGAACGCAGTCGTAGAGCACGCAGGCCCCGCCCAGACCTTCCGGCTCGACGAGCGTGACGTCCGCTCCGTTGGAGGCAGCGACCAATGCCGCCTCGTAGCCCGCCGGTCCGCCGCCCATGATCACGATGCGGGTCACTTCGCGCTCCTCCTGAGTCCACCTGGCCGAAGGGCACCCCGTTGCCGGTGGTCACCGATTACACCGATGGGCGCCGGATTCACGGTACGCCGCGACGAGTCCGGGCAAACCGGGTGGTACCGACCGGGATGGGTGATCGTGGCGAAGACCACTCCCGTCCGCCGACACCGCCTGTGATCGTCGCCGGTGCGCAGGTTCTCCGGCTCGCGGCCGGGATGCCGGATGACCGAGAAACCCACATTCGTGCTGCCCTCCGGTCCGCTTTTCGGCCAACGGATCGCTACCCTGTGGGGCGTGCCTCTGTACGCCGCGTACGGATCCAACATGGATCCTGCCCAGATGTTGAAGCGCGCCCCGCATTCCCCGCTGGCGGGAAGCGGCTGGCTGATGGACTGGCGGCTGACCTTCGGCGGCGAGGACTACGGCTGGGAAGGCGCCCTCGCGACCATCGTCGAGCAGCCCGGTTCGCAGGTCTTCACGGTGCTCTACGACGTGAGCCCGGAAGACGAGAAGAACCTGGACAACTGGGAGGGCGCCGAGCTCGGGATGCACAAGAAGCTGCGGCTGATGGTGCAGACCCTCGACGGCCCGGTGCTCGCGTGGTTGTACGTGCTCGACGCCTACGAGGGCGGGCTGCCCTCGGCGCGCTACCTCGGCGTGATGGCCGACGCGGCGGAAGCCGCCGGAGCCCCCGAGGACTACGTCGAGAAGCTCCGGAAACGCCCCTGCCACAACGTGGGCCCCGGCTCTCCCCGCGAGCTCTAGAGCCAGCCGCGCTCGCGGAGTTCCGCCGCGAACCGCTCGTAGGTGGAGTCGAGCGCGTCCGCTTCCGCCCGGTCCGGCTCGACGAGCTCGCCTTCCGGCACCATCGCGGCCGCCGCCGCGCTCAGGTCCGGGTGGATCGAACCGGTGGCCGCCAGCAGCGCCGCTCCCAGAGCCGTTCCGGCGCCGAGCACGCGCAGCACCGGCCGGTCGAGGACCGAGGCCCGGACGCGGCACCAGGCCGTGCTCCGCGCGCCACCGCCCGCCGTGCGCACCGGCCCTTCGGCCACCGCGCCCAACGTGGCCAGGCGTTCCAGCGCGAGGCGTTCGCAGAAGGCGATTCCCTCCAGGCGCGAGCGGTGCTCCTCCACGCGGTCCCGCGGCGTGCCGACGAGGAACGCCTCGGCTTCGGGCGCGTGGAACGGGAACCGCTCTCCCCGCCCGCGCAGCGGGTAGTTGAGCACGCTCGCCGGTCCGTTCGCGACGGCCGCGGCGTCCAGTTCGGGCAGTTCGGTCGGGTCCACATCGGACAGCGCCGAGCCGCCGATGTTGGCGGCCCCGCCGGGCAGCCACCTGCCTCCGGGGTGCAGGTGGCTGTAGACGACGCCGGTCGGGTCGTGCACGAGCTTCTCCGACACGCCCTTGATCACCAGCGTCGTGCCCAGCACGGTCACGAACTGCCCGGCGTCGACGGCGCCCGTCGCCAGCTGCCCGGCGCAACCGTCGGTCATGCCCGCGCGGACCTCGCAGCCCACCGGCAGCCCGGTGCGCCCCGCGGCCTCGCGCCCCACCTGACCGAGCACTGCCGTGGGGCGCACGACCTGCGGCAGCAGCGCGGCGGGAGCGCCTGCCGCCCACTCACCCGCCGCCGCGTCGTAACCGCTCTTGAGCGCGTGGCTGGTGTCGGTGGCGACCGGGTGCCCGACGAGGCGCCGGGCGATCACCTCGGGCGTGTGGCAGATCTGCTCGGCCCCCGCCGGGAGGTTGTCGGCCAGCCAGGAGACCCGGGCGCGGCGGTCGTCGTACATCAGCGCGGGCCCGACCGGCTCGCCGTCGGCGTCGACGGCGACGACCGTGCCGGAGGTGGCCGAGATCGCCAGCGCGGTGATCCCGGCGCTGCGCGCACCCAGCAGGCGGGTGCACTCGGCCAGGCAGTCGCGCGCGGCGGGCCACCACGACAGGGCGTCCTGCTCCGAGCGCCCGCCGGGCGAGCGCACGGGCGCGGGAAGCGGCCGCGAGGACTGGGCCAGCAGCGCGCCCGCCGGGTCGTGGACCTGCACCCGGACGGTGGCCGTGGCGACGTCCACACCGGCCACGAGCTCGCCGGTCATGACGCCAGCTTCTCCAGCGCTCCCGGCAGTTCCGCCAGCGAGTGCACGGCGATGTCCGGTTCGGCGAGCTGCTCGGGCGTCGGCGCGGGCGGCGCTTCGCCGCGCAGCACCCACACCGTGCGCAGTCCCATGCGCTGGGCACCGCGGACGTCGGTGTCGAGGCGGTTGCCGACGTGCACCGCGCGGGACGCCGGAACACCGGCCTCGTCGAGGGCGTGCTGGAAGATCCGCGGGTCGGGCTTCTCCGCACCGACGGTCTCCGAGATGGCCCAGACGTCGATGTGCTCGGCGACGCCGTCCCGGCGCAGCGCGTCGACGACGACGGAGCGCTGGTTGGCGACCACGGCGATCCGGTAGCGCTCGCCGACCAGGCGCAGAGCGGGCAGGACGTCGTCGTAGAGGGCTTCCGGCGGGTACTCCCAGTACCGCTCCGCCAGGTCCGACAGCCGCTGCCGGTCCTGCACGGTGAGGAAGCGCTGCGCCATCGCCGTGCGCAGCGAGCCGCCTTGGGCCTGCCTGCGCTCGTCGTAGAGGCGCAGGAACTCGGTCTCGGAGACCTCGTCGCCCTCCTCGGCCGCGAGTTCGCGGGTGGCGCGCAGCAGTGCGTCCCGGTACGCGGCATCGTCGTAGATCGGGCCGCCCACGTCGAGCAGCACGAGGTCGATCGGTTCGGCTCCGGTGGTGGGATCGGCCGGCACGTCCGGTCCTTTCGCTCGCGGTCCAACGGGACCGAGGTGGCACCCTGCGCCCCCAAAATAACATCGGGAGCGACAGAATTAACAGCTTTTGATGTGATAAATACCAGTGCGCTGGTGGTGCGGCGCTCGCCGCACCCGGTCACGCCCACGCCAGCTCCAGCAACGCCCAGGCCCTCCGGGTGCCGCGCCGGTCCCGGCGACGGGCCAGCCGCTCCCCGATCAGCGCGCGGAAGTGCTCGGCACCCGAACCGAGCCGACCCAGAGCGCGTTCCAGGCAGTCCAGCGCGCGACGTTGCGGACCGGAGCACAGCACGTCCGCCAGCGCGACGTCCAGCGCCTGGACGCGGAGCCCGTCGAGCTCGATCACCTCGGTCTCCCGGAACCAGGCGTGGTGCACGACCATGTCGCCGTGCGACCGCAGCTCCCGGTCGTAGGGCACGGTCACGTGCACGGCGTCCTCGACCGGGCCGCAGCCGTGCATGGCCACGGCCGTCGGCCCGGAGATCACCCCTTGATCACCGGCGCGCAGCAGCGCGGCGGCGGCTCTGGCCATCGGATCGCGCAGGAGCGCGGCCGGCAGCACCACCCCTGGCCAGGGCTGGACCCACTCGCCGGTCGCCAACGCCTCGGCGAGATCGGCGCCGAGCACGCGTTCGGCCTCGTGGCGCGGCAACGCCCCGTGCCAGTGCTGCGGTGTCTGCGGGTCGGGTGCGGGCAGGAACTGCGGGCGGTCGATGTTCGTCCTCATGCTGAGAAGAGGCGCGAACCCCGCCCACAGATACACCCCGAGCCCGGATACACCTCGATCAGGCGAATTCCGCAGCCCGCTCCATCAGCTCCGCAGGCTCAGCAGCGCCGTGTGGACCATCGTGCGGATGCCGACCAGCAGCGCCCGCTCGTCGAGGGTGAAGGTCGGCTGGTGCAGGTCCTTGATCCGGCCGCTGCCCGAGTGCACGCCCAGGCGGGCGAACGAGCCGGGCACGTGCTCCAGGTACCAGCCGAAGTCCTCGCCGCCCGAGGACTGCGGGGTGTCGGCGTGCGCCTGCTCCCCGAGCGCGGCGGTGATCCCGGCGCGCATCAGCTCGGTGCTGTCCCGCTCGTTGACCACCGGCGGGACGCCGCGGCGGTGCTGCAGGTCGAAGCCGACCCCCAGCGGCACGAGCAGGCTCTGCGTGAGGTCGTGGACCAGCGGTTCCAGCTTCGCCCAGGTGTCCCGGTCGGCGGTGCGCAGGGTGCCGGTGAGCACCCCGTCCTGCGGGATGGCGTTGGGCGCCTCGCCCGCGTGCACCGCGCCCCAGGTCAGCACGGTCCCGGTGCGCGGGTCGACGCGGCGGGACAGCAGCGCGGGCAGGCCGGTGATCACGCTGCCCAGGGCGTGCACCAGGTCCGCGGTCAGGTGGGGCCGCGAGGTGTGCCCGCCGGGCGAGGTCAGCCGCAGTTCCAGCAGGTCGGTGGCGGAGGTGATCGGTCCGACGCGGGTTCCGACGCTGCCCGCGGGCAGGCGCGGGTCGCAGTGCAGGCCGTAGATCCGGTCGACGTCGTCGAGCGCGCCGCTGGCCAGCACGTCCAGCGCGCCGCCGGGCATGACCTCCTCGGCGGGCTGGAAGATCATCCGCACGCGCCCGGGCAGGTCGGGGGCGGTGGCCAGGGCCATCGCCGCGCCGAGCGCGACGGTGGTGTGCGCGTCGTGGCCGCACGCGTGCGAGGCACCCTCCACTGTGGAGGAGTACGGCAGGCCGGTGGCCTCGGTCAGCGGCAGCGCGTCGATGTCGGCGCGCAGCGCGATCGTGGGACCGGCGCTCGTTCCCTCGATGTCGCAGGTCAGACCGGTTCCGACGGGGAGCAGCCGGGGCGACAGGCCGATCCGGCCGAGCTGGTCGACGAGGAACGCGGTGGTGCGATGCTCGGCGCGGGAGAGCTCCGGGTGGGAGTGGATGTGACGGCGCCAGGCGACCACGCGGTGCGCGTTCGCGTTCAACCAGGCGTCCAGCCAGGACGGTCCGCGACCCGCACCGATGTCGGGCACCACGGACTCCACACTGGATCCGAAGCGGGAATCCATGTCCGCAATCGTGCTTTCGGTCGCGCCGATCGGCTCGTCAGCCACCAGCGTCGCCTGAGCGACGGCCCACTCCTCATCCGTCACCGCCGAACCGTCACGGTTCGGGCGCTGGCCCGGGTCCGGGCCACGAGAATCCACCACGGTCACGCCACGCCTCCCGACGTGCAGAACTGTTCGGTCGAACCTTTTCCAGCGCGGTCGGCGACACCGGCGAGCAGCCGTTCGCGCTGCGTGCCGTCGAGCATGGCCGCGAGCGCGGTCCAGGCCATCGCCACCGCCCCGTCGAGGACCGCCAGGTCCGCCGAGGGAGTGGCGCAGGCCGCGGCGAACTCCGCCTGGTGGTTGACCGCGTCTCCGCATTCCACCGCGATCATCGGGTGGATCGCGGGCAAGGCCCTGGTCACGTTGCCCATGTCGGTGCTGCCGATGACCCGGCCCCGCTCGGTGCTCCGATCGAGCGGTTCACGCCCGAGATCGGTGATCGCGCGACGGTACGCCTCCGACAACCACTGGTCGCAGGCGAGCTCCGCGTAGACCGGGGAGATCTGCACGATCTCGTGCGAACACCCGGTCGCCGTCGCACCCGCTTCGAAGCAGGCCCGGATGCGGTTCTCCAGGCGCTGCAGCGAGCGCGCTTCGGCAGCACGCAGGTTGTAGACCGCCGCGGTGCGCGCGGGCACGATGTTCGGCGCCGCGCCACCCTCCGTGACGATACCGTGCACCATCTGCTGCGGCTCCAGGTGCTGCCGCAGGAGTCCGATGGCCACCTGCGCGACGGTGAGCGCGTCGGCGGCGTTGATGCCGAGGTCGGGCGCGGCCGCGGCGTGCGCGGCGCGGCCGGTGTAGCGGACCTCCAGGTCGGTGATGGCCAGCGAGCTCGGCAGGCAGATGTCCTCCGGCCCGGGGTGCACCATCATCGCCAGGGCGACGTCGTCGAAGACGCCCTCCTCCAGCATCACGACCTTGCCGCCGCCGGTCTCCTCGGCGGGCGTGCCGAGGACCTTGACGGTGAGCCCGGCTTCGTCGGCGATCTCGGCCAGCGCGAGGGCGGCGCCCACGGCGGAGGCGGCGATGACGTTGTGCCCGCAGGCATGCCCGACCTGCGGCAACGCGTCGTACTCGGCGCAGATGCCGACGACGAGGTCACCGCTGCCGCGCTCGGCGACCAGTGCGGTGTCGAGGCCGGCGACGGGGGTCCGGACGTCGAAGCCGTGCTCGGCGAGCAGCGCTGCGACCTTGGCGGCGCTGCGGTGCTCGGCGAAGGCCGTCTCCGGCTCGGCGTGGATGCTGCGGGACAGCCCGGTCAGCGCCTCCTCGTTCCGGCGCACGACGTCGCGGCAGCGGTCGCGCAGCGCGGTTCGGCCTCCGGGCGCGGTCTGATCTTCGGGCGGGGTGGTACGCATGTGCGTTCATCCTGCATCAGCAGGATCAGCGGCGCGTGACGAGCACGCTACGTGGAGACCACCGGTAGGCCAGCTGCGCCGAACGGGTGGCGGGACTTCAGCTGGACAGAAAAAAGGGAATTCACATATTTGTTGAATTCCACGCAATTCCACGGGCCGAGACGGACATTCCCGGCGCAGGGCCGGGAATGGGTGTGGGCCGGCACCGGTCGGGGGGCTTCCCGGCGCCGACCCACGTCTCAATGGGTTACTCACCCAGGAAGCGTGCGGAATGACTCCACACGCACGATCAGGTGTGAAAATCCCACAGGTTCGCCGTCAGGTCTAGTCCATGGCGGAAATTGGTAGTAAAGAAATAGCGAGAACCGACGCCACGGCCTGTTCTCTAGGAATACCTACTTCTTCTTCTCGAAGAACAGCATCGGCTTCTTCCGGACCTTGCGGGAAAGCAGCACGAGCCCGATCAGCACCACGCCGGCGACCCCCATCGCGGTGCGCTGGTTGCGCTCGGCCTGCGTCTCGCGCTCGGGCGCGGGCGACTCCGGCGTCGGCTGCTGGGCCACGACGGCGACCTGGGCCACCTCGGCCTGCCCGGCCGGCGGGCTTGCCGCCGCCCATGGTGTGAGCAGCAGGGATAACGCGATCGCAAGTCCCGCGAGCAGGCGGCCGATCCGCCACATGATGGCTCCACATCCTTCGCGTCGCGCCGGACCGACACATCCGGGTCGTGTTCCGCGACCCCGTCCAGGGGTCACCCGTTCCGGTCGGAGTCGATCATATCGAACACGTGCCGCGAGCGAACGAGGTCGACTCCCCCCAGTGAGGACAGTCCTAGATCGACCGTCGAGCGACAACCGCCGGTTCAGCGAACTCCCGGTTCACGATCGATTCGCTCGCCGAGTTCATCGACGATCAACGTGTCCCGGTCCACGCTATCGGTGCGATAAGCGGCCCGTCCCACCAGTTGCGCGAGAACCGGCGCGGTGAGCATCTGGAACAGTCCAACGAGGATCAATCCGGTGGCATAGCCGAGGTTCAGCTGCACTCCGGTGCCGATCAGGATCAGGATCAGGCCCAGCGTCTGCGGTTTCGTGGCGGCCTGCAGCCTCGCGGTCACGTCCGGGAAGGTCAGCAGTCCGATCGCGCCGAACAGGCAGGACAGCGCGCCACCGATCAGGCAGATCGCGGAGAGGACGTCCGTCCAGCTCATCGGTACGGCTCCTTCCTCTCGATCAACTTCGCGGTGCTGATCGACCCGATGAAGGCCAGCAGCGCGAAGGCGGCCAGCAGCGCGATGTTCGACCCGTCCTGCTGCAGGCCCATGCCCACGCAGGTGCCCGCGACGACCAGCGTCACCAGCACGTCGACGGCGACGATCCTGTCGAGCGTGGTCGAGCCGAGCAGCAACCGGACGACCACCAGCAGCCCCGCCACGCTCAGCAGCACGAAGGTCACGGCGAAGACCCAGCTCATCCCGCATCACCCCTGACCAGTTCTCGCTGTCCGGCGGAGCCGACCGCGTCGACGACCAGCCGCTCCAGGAACCACATCTCGCGTCGCACCGAGTCCTCCTCGCCCGGACGCAGGCCGAGCGCGTAGACGTAGCAGGTGCGGTTGACGCGGTCGATCTGCAGCACGAACTTGCCCGGCGCGAGCGACACCGCACTGGCCACGATCGCGATCACGTGGTCGGAGTCGCTGCGCAGCGTGCTGGCCACGATGCCCGCCTTGGCGCTGCGCCGGTGCCACACCGCCTGCCAGGCCACCCGGAGGGTGGAGATCACCAGGTCCCAGGCCAGGTAGCCGATCAGCCGCAGCATCGGCAGCGGGCGCAGCACCATGCCGGTGCGGATCATCGGCAGCGGAAACAGCAGGGTCACCAGCAGCGCCACCAGCACGCCGAGGAACAGCGTGCCCGCGTCGAAGGTGCCCCACAGCAGGACCCACACCGCGGTCAGCCAGATCACCAGCGGAACCCGGCGCAGCAGCCGCTTGTGCTTCGGCATGCGCTCACCCACCGGAACCACCTCCCAGCACCGCGGTCCGGTAGATCTCGCCGTGCATCAGGTCCCCGGCCGCCCGGCCCGCAATCTCTCCCAGCGGGCCCGCGACCAGGGCGATCACCAGGCTGGACACGACGAGCACGCCGGTCGCCGCCAGCATCGGACGACTGGAGCTGGCGGTGCCGACGACCAGTTCGTCGGTCGGGTCCGGGTCCGGCGCGGGAGCCTTCACCTGGCCCCAGAACACCCTGGTCCACACCCGCGCCATCGCGTAGAGGCTCAGCAGGCTGGTCAGCACGGCACCGGCGGTCACCGCGTAGCCGGTGATGGTCCCGCTGCCGATGCCCGCCTGCAGCAGCGCGAGCTTGGCGACGAAACCGGAGAACGGCGGCACGCCCGCCAGGCTCAGCGCCGGGAGCGCGAACAGGACCGCGATCAGCGGGGTCGCCTTGGCCATGCCGCCCATGCGGGTCAGCGCCACCGTTCCGCTGTGCCGCGTGATCAGACCGCTGACCAGGAACAACGTCGCCTGCACGGTGATGTGGTGGACGACGTAGAGGATCACGCCGGTCAGGCCGACGACGTTGTAGACGCCGAGCCCGAACAGCATGTACCCGATGTGGCTGACCAGCAGGAACGACAGCAACCGGTTGAGGTCGTTCTGCGCGAGGGCGCCGAGCGCGCCGACGATCATGGTGATCAGCGCGATGCCGAGCATCAGGTCCCAGGTCTCGGCGTGCGAGAACACCAGCGTCTGGGTGCGGATCAGCGCGTAGATGCCGACCTTGGTCAGCAGGCCCGCGAACACCGCGGTGACCGGCGCGGGCGCCGTCGGGTAGCTGTCGGGCAGCCAGAAGTGCAGCGGCACCATCGCGGCCTTCACGCCGAACACGATCACCACGAGCAGCGCCAGCGCGATCTGCAGACCGCGCGGCAGGTCGGCGACCTTGGTGCCCAGGTCGGCGAGGTTGACGGTGCCGGTCGAGGCGTAGACCAGCGCGATCATGGTGATGAACAGCAGCGACGAGGCGAGGCTGACGATCGTGTAGGTCATGCCCGCGCGGATCCGGGTGGAGGTGGTGCGGCGGGTGATCAGCACGTACGACGAGCTGAGCATGATCTCGAAGGCGACGAAGAGGTTGAACAGGTCGCCGGTGAGGTACGCCAGCGACACGCCCGCGCACAGCATCAGGTACATCGGGTGGAACGTCGTGCTGGAGCGCTCCCGGCCGTAGTCGGTGATGCGCTGCCCGATCGAGTAAATCAGCACGGCGAACGTCACGACCGAGGACACCAGCAGCAGCAGCGACGAGAGCCGGTCGGCGATGAGCGTGATGCCGAAGGGAGCCGGCCAGGCGCCCATCTGCAGCACGACGGGGCCGCTCTGGTCGGAGGTGTAGAGCAGCACCGCCGCGTCGGCGATGATCACGCCGAGCACGAGCAGGCCGAGGATGCGCTGCACGTCGGCGAAGCGGCCGAGGGCCAGCGAGAGCCCGGCGGCGGCCAGCGGCAGCAGGACCGGCAGGGCGACCAGGACCGTCACTGCGCCGCCTCCTTGGCCGGTTCGTCCTCCGTCGCGTCGTCGTCCTCGTCCTCACCGGCTTCCAGCCGCTTCTCCAGCCGCTGGATCCGGCGGTCCTCGACGTCGTCGCGGACCTCGTCGTGGCCCAGCAGCGTCCAGGACCGGTAGGCCAGCGCCAGCAGGAACGTGGTGAGCGCGAAGGTGATCACGATGGCGGTCAGCGCCATGGCCTGCGGCAGCGGATCGGTCATCTCCTCCGGGCGGGCGACGTCGAGCATCGGGGGGCGCCCGGGCGGGCCGCCCGCGATCTGCAGCAGCAGGTTCGAGCCGTGGCCGAGGACCACGATGCCCAGCAGGATCCGCATCAGTGACCGCTGCATGAGCAGGTAAAAGCCCACCGAGTAGAGGACCGCGATGGCGAACGCCACGGTCAGGTTGATGGTCATCGGCGCCCCCTCGCCGCGGCGTCGGCATCGGCCTCGATGCCCGAGCCGAGGGTGCGCAGCAGGTCCAGCACCACGCCCACGATCAGCAGGAACACACCGGTGTCGAGGATGACGCTGCTGACGAACTTGATCTCGCCGAGCAGCGGCACGGTGAACTTGTAGATCGCGGTCTCGAGCAGCTGACCGCCGAAGAGCAGCGGCAGGAACGCCGAGGCGCAGGCGATCGTCAGGCCGAGGCCGATCAGCACCGGCGGTCGCATCGACACCACGGCGCTGTCGTCCATGCGACCACCGGCGAGGTGGCGCAGCAGGAACGCCTGCCCGGCCACCAGGCCGCCGGTGAAGCCGCCGCCCGCCCGGTCGTGCCCGGCGAACAGCAGGTAGATCGACAGCACCAGCACGGTCGGGAACACGATGCGCGCGACCAGCTCCAGCAGCACCGAGCGGGCCTGGCCCTCGCGGCGGAAACCGGACAGCAGCCAGCGCTCGGTCGGCGCGTCCCAGTTCGTCCATGACGGCTTGGTCGAGGGACTCACTTGCGCACCTCCTGCTGCTGCGTCTGCTCGCGCCTGCGGCGTTCGTGCCGCGAGGCCAGGATCAGGCTGGCGACACCGGTCGCGGCCACCGCGAGCACCGCGATCTCGCCGACCGTGTCGAACGCGCGGAAGTCCACGATGATCGCGTTGACCACGTTGGTGGCCCCGGCGCCCTTCTCCGCGTGGTCCATGAAGTACTGGCTGGCCTCCGGCGGTGCTTGGCGCGCCGAGCTGAACCCGACCGCGGCCAGCGCGACGAACAGCCCGGCGGCGGTGGCGATGATCGCTTTGGGGATCCGGATGGCCTTCGACGAGTCGGCCTGCGAGAAGCGCTCCGGGAGCCGTCGCAGCACGAACACGAACGCCACGACGGTCAGCGTCTCCACCAGGAACTGGGCGAGCGCGAGGTCCGGCGCGCCGTCGACGATGAACAGGCCACCGATGCCGTAGCCGATGACGCCGACCAGCAGCACCGCGGTGAGCCTGCGGTGGGCGCGCAGCACGGCCAGCGCGGCGAGCACCACGCCCAGGCTCAGCGGCACCTGCAGCAGGTTGTCGTAGGCGCGCAGGTCGTCGGGCACGGTGAACTGGATCAGCAGGGCCGATCCGGGGATGGCCACGACGGTCACCAGGACTATGCCGAGGTAGGTGGGCAGCGAACCCACCTGGGTGCGCGCGGTGACGGCGACCGCGACGCGTTCCAGCAGCGCGGTGATGCGCTCGTAGCCGCGCTGGGCGTTGAGCGGCTGCGGGAGCCGGTTGCGCCAGGCGGTGAGCGGGGTGCGCACCCGGTGCAGCACCAGACCACCGGCGAGGGCGAGCACCGACAGCGCGAGCGGGAGGTTGAAGCCGTGCCACAGCGCGAGCTCGGCGGGCTTGCCGACGGACTCGTAGGACGTCGCGTAGCCGTCGGCGAGCTCGTCGGCCACCGGGTAGGCAACGCCCAGCACCAGTCCGGCGAGCGCGGGCAGCCCGGCGGGGATCAGGGCCTGCAGGTCGGCGGGTTTGACGGTGGTCGGCGCGAGCCCGGGTTTGGTGCCGAACGCGCCGAACCACATCCGCAGGCTGTAGGCGACGGTGAGCATCGAGCCGAGCACCAGGAAGACGTCGACCGCGGCGCCCGCGGGGCCGTACAGGAACGCGCCGAACGCGGCCTCCTTGCCGAGGAAGCCGAGCATCGGCGGCAGTCCCGCCATCGAGCCCGCGGCCAGCGCGGCGATGGCCGCGAGCCACGGCTGGCGGTTGGCGAGGCCGGAGAGCTTGCGGATGTCGCGGGTGCCGGCCTGGTGGTCGATCATGCCGACGACCAGGAACAGGGTGGCCTTGAACAGGCCGTGCGCGAGCAGCATGGTCGCTCCGGCCAGCGCGGCGTCGTGGCTGCCCGCGCCGAAGAGCACCATCAGGAATCCGAGCTGGCTGACCGTGCCGTAGGCCAGCAGCTTCTTCAGGTCGTGCTCGTGCAGCGCGCGCCAGCCGGCGAAAAGCATGGTGGCCAGCCCGAACACCACGGCCGGAACGCGCCATTCGAGCTGCGCTTCGAAGATCGGGCCGAGCCGGGCGACGAGGAAGACACCGGCTTTGACCATCGACGCCGCGTGCAGGTAGGCGCTGATCGGGGTGGGGGCGACCATGGCGGCGGGCAGCCAGTTGTGGAAGGGCAGCTGCGCGGACTTGGTGAACGCGCCCACCAGGATCAGCACCGCGGCCACGGCGGTGGCGGTGCCGGTCGGCGGGTGGGCGATGAGCTCGGAGATCCGGTAGGTGCCGGCCGTCTCGCCCAGCACGACGAAGCCGAGCAGCATGACCAGTCCGCCGAGGCTGGTGATCATCAGCGCCTGCAGCGCCGACCGGCGGGACTCGCGGCTGATGCCCGCCTGCCCGACCAGCAGGAACGAGCAGACCGTGGTCAGCTCCCAGAAGATGTAGACGGTGGTGAGGTCGTCGGCGACGACCAGCCCGAGCATCGCTCCGGCGAAGCCCAGCAGCAGCGGTGCGGAACGCCGCGCGTCACCGCGTCCTCGGGCGAAGTAGGAGTCGGCGTAGATCAGCACCAGCACGCCCAGGCCGCAGACCAGGATGGTCATCACCAGCGCGAGCGCGTCGAGGCGGAAGCCGAAGTTCAGGCCGATCAGCGGCACCCAGGGCACGGTTTCGGTCATCGTCTCGCCCGCGAGCACCTGCGGGGTGCGCGCGAGCAGCCAGACGGCGGCCGCGGCGGGTGGGATCGCGGCGATCAGGAACGCGGCGCGGGTGTTGCGCCGGGCCACCAGCGGCAGGAGCACGGCCACCAACAGGTGCGCGATGACGAAGCCGAACAAGGCACCTCCTCCGCACCGCTGTTGTCATGCCTGCCAGCCTCGCCCGATCATTCGCCACCCAGGAGGTCCGCGCACCGCGACGCGAGCAGGCGTCGCGGATGTCCGGAAGGTCCGACCAATGACAAGTTATCTGGACGCGCCCGTCTCGCGCCAACACCGCCCATCGGAGCGTCCGGGCCGCTGGGAGGCCCTTTTTCGTTGCGCCGAATTAACGTTCGCCTTCAAAACGGTCTGAGACCGCGACTTTGCGAGTGGGATTCTTCACGTGGCGTAACATCATCTTCCGACCTGGGCGATCTCCCGGTGGCCGACGTGGTGCCGCTGAGTTTTCGGCGGTCTTCGGACCCGTTCCGGCCCGGCTGTCGGACCGAAGGTGGAAAATGTGGCCGTGCCCACCGACAACCAGAACACCCTCGCCGGCATCGGCCGGCTGATCGCCGACCGGTACCGCCTGGAGCGCAAGCTCGGCGGCGGCGCGATGGGCACCGTGTGGTACGGCACAGATGAACTGCTGCATCGCCCGGTGGCCGTCAAGCAGGTCAAGCTCGCGCCGGGGATGCCGGAGGAAGAGGCGGCCGAGCTGCGCGAGCGCGCGCTGCGCGAGGCTCGCGCCATCGCGGTGCTGTCCCACCCCAACGTGGTGACGCTCTACGACGTCGCGCGCGAGCAGGACGAGCCGTTCGTGGTGATGGAGCTCGTCCCGTCGCAGAGCCTGGCGGCGATCCTCGACGACCACGGCGCTCTCAACGACGACCAGCTCGCGGTGATCGCCGACGGCGTCGCGGCCGGGCTGGACGCCGCGCACCGGGCCGGGATCGTGCACCGCGACGTCAAACCGGGCAACGTGCTGATCGGCGACGACGGCCGGTTGAAGGTCAGCGATTTCGGCATCTCCCGCAACATCGCCGAGCACACGCTCACCAACACCGGGATCCTGCTGGGCACACCGGCCTACATCGCCCCCGAGGTCGCCGCCGGAGAAGCGGTGACGGCCGCGGCGGACCTGTGGGGCTTGGGCGCCACGTTGTTCGCCGCCGCCGAGGGCCGTCCGCCCTACGACGTGGGCGACGATCCACTCGCGACGGTCACCGAGGTCGTGCGCGGTCCCGTTCCGGCGCTGCACCGGCCGGGAGCGGTGGGCGACGTGATCCGGGCGCTGATGGTCAAGGACCCGGCGCAGCGGATGCCGTTGACGGAGGTGCGGCGCCGGTTGCAGCACCTGCTGCCGGAACCGGGCGCCCGCCCGTTCGCGATGCTGCTGGATCCCGATGCGCCGACCGTCCGGGTCCGGCAGCGGGTGCTGCAGCAGACCTCTCAGGACAAGCCGTCGATCCCGCCCGCTCCCCAGCTCACCGGTTCGGCGCCGCTGGCGGCCGATCCCGGCCCGCCGCCGTTCACGTTGCAGGACCCGCCGAGGAAGAAGCGCCGTCCGCTGCGCGCGGCCGCGCTGGTGCTGGCGGCGCTGCTGCTGTTCACGGCGGCGCTGATCGGATCGTTCGCGGCGACGCGCCTGATGGCGGGCCAGCCGCTGCTGCCGGAGCTGGAACCACCGTCCACGTCGGACCCGGACCCGGCGCTCCCGGCGCTGACACCGCACCGGGAGGACGCGAAGCACTCGGCGGCTCCCGACGGTGGCGAGTTCTCGATCATGGCTCCGGCCGGGTGGCGCACCTTCCACAGCGAGCGCAACGACCTCTCGAACAACTCGGTGGTCGCGTTCGTGTCCGGTGATGGGGCCACGGAGGTCGCGGTGCAGCGCTACGGCGACTACTTCGAGAGGGGCCTGACGCTGGACGGCTACCAGACGCAGCTCCCGCGAGCGATCGGCGGCCCGGCGGCCGACGTCGCGGTCAACAGCTTCCACACGGTCGACGGCGTGCGCAGGGTCGTCTACTCGACCAAG
The DNA here is from genome assembly GCF_004348435.1 of Saccharopolyspora terrae. NCBI lineage: Bacteria > Bacillati > Actinomycetota > Actinomycetes > Pseudonocardiales > Pseudonocardiaceae > Saccharopolyspora > Saccharopolyspora terrae. The sequence continues at coordinate 35,653 of NZ_SMKS01000027.1, forward strand.
GTGGAGCAGCTGCTCAGCGGTCCGGCGAAGGAGATCGAGCGCCGCACGACGGCGGCGCTGCGGCAGTCCGGCGACGACCTCTGGATCGTCCGGGTGACCAGCAGCCCGGAGAAGTGGCAGCAGGCGGAGGCCCTGCTGGACCAGGTGCTGCCCACCTTCGACCCCGCCGGCTGAGGCCGCGCGGCCGGTCCTGCGGCGGATCGTCGTCGCCGGTGGGCGGTTCTGCTCCGGACCGTCCGCGCTCGATGTCGCATTCGCCTGGTCAGTTCGGACCAGAACCGGCCACTGGTGAGGCGGACGAGCACGCGCCGGAAAAACGGAGAGACTAAGCTGCCCGGCCGTGACCGCTACGAACATCTCCGACCCGTCCGCCCTCGCCCACGAGGCTTCGGCGAAGCTCGCCGAGCTCACGGGTGTCGATGGCCACGACCTGGCCGTCGTCCTCGGTTCCGGCTGGCAGCCCGCCGCCGACGAGATCGGGACGCCCGAAGCCGAGATCGGCATGGACGAGCTGCCGGGCTTCGCCAGGCCGGGCGCCGTCGGCCACACCGGCAAGATGCGCTCGGTGCCCGTGGGCGACAAGCGCGTGCTGGTCATCCTCGGCCGCACCCACATGTACGAGGGCCACGGCATCGTGAAGGTCGCGCACGGCGTGCGGACCGCCGTGGCGGCCGGGTGCCGGACGGTGATGCTCACCAACGCCGCGGGCGGCATCCGCGAGGGCATGCAGGTCGGGCAGCCGGTCCTGATCAGCGACCACATCAACATGACCGCGCTGTCGCCACTGGTGGGCGCGAACTTCGTGGACCTGACCGACCTCTACTCGCCGCGGCTGCGGGATCTGGCGCGCGGCATCGACTCCTCGCTGGAGGAGGGCGTCTACGCGGGTCTGCCGGGCCCGCACTTCGAAACCCCGGCGGAGATCCGGATGCTGCGCACCCTCGGCGTGGACCTGGTGGGCATGTCGACCGTGCTGGAGGCCATCACCGCGCGCTCGATGGGCGCCGAGGTGTTCGGCCTGTCGCTGGTGACGAACCTGGCGGCCGGGTTGAGCGGCCAGCCGCTCAACCACGAGGAGGTCCTGGAAGCGGGCCGGGTTTCGGCTTCTCGGATGGGCCGGTTGCTGCGGTCGTTGCTGGAGGCGGCGTGACCCAGCCGGATGTCCGGGCGGCCGCGGAGCGGTGGATCGCCGACGACGTCGACCCCCGTGCCCAGGACGAGCTGCGGGAACTCCTCGACTCGCCCGAGCTGGCCGACCGGATGTCGGGCATGCCGCGCTTCGGCACGGCGGGGCTGCGCGCCCCGGTGCGCGCGGGTGCCAACGGCATGAACCGCGCGGTGGTCGTGCGCACCACCGCCGGGGTCGCGAGCTGGCTGGTGCAGCAGGGGCTCGGCGGCGGGATCGTGGTCGTGGGCCGGGACGCCCGGCACGGTTCGGAGGACTTCGCCGAGGACGCCGCGGGGGTGCTGTCGGCGGCGGGCTTCGACGTGCGGGTGCTGCCGGAGCCGCTGCCGACGCCGGTGCTCGCGCACGCGGCGCGGGCGCTGGACGCGGTGGCCGGGATCCAGATCACGGCGTCGCACAACCCCCCGCAGGACAACGGTTTCAAGCTCTACCTGAGTGGCGGCGTCCAGCTGGTGGGTCCGGCCGACACCGAGATCGAGGCGGCGATCGCGAAGACGCCTGCGGCGAACGCGGTGTCGCGCAAGCAGAACTGGACGGTGCTGGAGTCCGGCCAGGAGGACTACCTGGCTCGGGTGTCGGCGTTGCCGCGCGGCGGTGACCGCGAGGTCCGGGTGGCGGCGACGGCGTTGCACGGCGTCGGCGCGAAGACCTTGCGAAGGGCCTTGCAGCGCGCGGGTTTCGACGACGTTCACTTCGTGGCCTCGCAGTCCGAACCGGACCCGGACTTCCCGAGCGTGGGTTTCCCGAACCCGGAGGAGCCCGGCGCGACGGACGAGCTGCTGCGACTGGCCGAGGACATCAACGCCGATCTCGCGATCGCGCTGGACCCGGATGCCGACCGGTGCGCGCTGGGCGTGCGCGAGGCGGGCACGTGGCGGATGTTGCGCGGCGACGAGACCGGCGTGCTGCTGGCCTGGCACGTCCTGTCCACTTTGGATGAGTCGGCGCCGGATCCGCTGGTCGCCACGACGATCGTGTCCTCCAGCATGCTGCGTTCGATCGCCGCCGAGTTCGGGGCCCGCTACGCCGAGACGCTCACCGGGTTCAAGTGGCTGGTGCGCGCGGGCGACGGCGAGGGAACCGGCCTGGTGTACGCCTACGAGGAGGCGCTGGGGCACAGCGTCGATCCCGACCGGGTGCGCGACAAGGACGGCATCTCGGCGGCGGTGCTGGCCTGCGACCTGACCGCGAGCCTGCTGGCCTCGGGCGATCACCTGCTGGACCTGCTCGACGAGCTGTCCACCGAGCACGGCGTGCACCAGACCGGGCAGGTGTCGGTGCGGGTGACGGACCTGGCGGTGATCCCGCGGATCATGGAGCGGCTGCGCGGCGAACCGCCGCAGGAGCTGGCGGGCACGGCCGTGCGGACCCGCGACCTGCTGCCGGACACCGACGCGCTGGTGGTCACCGGTGACGGCGGGCTGCGCGTGGTGATCCGCCCGTCGGGAACCGAACCGAAGCTCAAGTGCTACCTGCAGGTGGTCGAGCAGGTCGGCGAGCTGCCGCTGGCGGAGGCCAAGCAGCGCGCCGCCGACCGCCTGGAGGAGCTCACCCGAGCCGTGACGGCCCTGGTGGAGGAGTAGATGGCCAAGCTGCTGATCGTGCACCACACGCCCTCGCCCGGGATGCAGGCGATGTTCGAGCAGGTCGTGGCGGGCGCGACGACCGACGAGATCGAGGGCGTCGAGGTCGTGCGCCGGCCCGCGCTGAGCGCCACCGCCTCGGACGTCCTCGACGCCGACGGCTACCTGCTGGGGACCCCGGCCAACCTGGGCTACATCTCGGGCGCGCTGAAGCACTTCTTCGACACGATCTACTACCCCTGCCTGGACGCGACCAGGGGACGGCCGTTCGGCTACTACGTGCACGGCAACGAGGGAATCGAGGGAGCGCAGCGCGCGATCACCTCGATCACCACGGGGCTGGGCTGGCAGCAGGCGGCCGAGCCCGCGACCGTCCTGGGCACGCCGGAGCGCTCCGACCTGGATTCCTGCTGGGAGCTGGGCGCCACGGTGGCGGCGAACCTGATGCCGTAGGTGGTCCCGGGACCACCCAGTTGATCTTGGTTGGGGCGTCTCCTATAGCCTGATCGTGTCGTCGGGGCGCGCCCCTTGGCGACGGCGGGGCGCCCGGGACAGAGCCCGCCTTCCCTCATCACGTGCGATGTTCGGGGCGCCCCGCACCTTCGCTCATCGTAATCAGCCGTCACCCGTCGGCTGTGGTCGTCGAGGAATCCGCAGGCCCTCCAGCAGCATTTCCGGGGCCGTACGCGTTACCCTGCGACAGTGAGTGAGGAAACGATCCGACTCGAACTCGATGACTCCGGCGTCTCCGTGGATCTCCCCAAGCCCCCTGGTCCTCACGACCAGGTTCAGGGCGTTCCCTACCGGCCGGTCGAGTTCCGTGACGACGACCTACCGGCGGCTTTGGAACGATCCGCCAAGTGGCTTCGCGAGGCCCAGAACTGGCTCGGCGAACCGATCGATGTGATCGCGGTTCATCTCGATTACGACGATCGAGACGGCGCCCCGTACTACGACCTGAAGCTGATGTGCAACGAGGAGGACCTGGCAGGCGCACCGATCGCGATGCGCAGACTGCGAAGCGATTCCGTCGGCTGACCGTCCCTGAAGATCCTTCTCGAAACAACGCGATGGCCCGGCCGGCCCGTCCGGCCGGGCCGCTCTTCTAGAACCTCGAACGACGGCCTTTCCACTGGTCGCGGCCCTGGTGGGCGCGCACGGCGCCGTCGAGCAGGAGCACGCCGAACAGCGTCCCGCTGATCGGTGCCAGCGGCGCGAGCTCGGGGTTGGACCGCATGAACTTCGCCGTCCCGGCGTGGGCGGCGCTCTGCGCGGCGCAGCCGGCGAGACCGAGCGCGGTCAGCACGGGCCGGCGCCCGCGTCCCACCAGCACCGACAGCGGCGCGGCCAGCGACATCGCGATCTGGCCCAGGCCGATGGCCGCCAGCGTCGGTGCCGAGCCCTTGGTGCCCGCCACGAAGCTCTTCCGGAACGACGCCCAGCCCTGCTCGAAGGGGTCCATCCCGCTGGTGCGCAGGTGGTCGAGGCCGTCGACGGTGCGGGTGGTGCCGCCGTGGTCGCGCACGGCGGTGGCGATCGCGACGTCCTCGTTGCGGATCGCGGCGAACGCGGCCCAACCACCGACCTTCTCGTAGTGCGAGCGGCGCACCAGGATGCAGTGACCGATGGCGAACGCCTTGCGACCCCGGCCGTCCGGTGAGGCGTTCTCACCGATGAGCTGCAGCCCCGGCGGCATCAGCAGCGGCCAGGTCGCCGAGCGGCCCGCAGGAGGGCCACCAGGCGTGGAGACGAGGTCGGCCTCGATGGCGTCCGCCGTGGCCAGCAGGCGGCTGAGCAGGTCCGGGGCCGCGACGGTGTCGGCGTCGAGGAACAGCAGCCACTCCCCGGCCTCCGGCGGACCGGCTGCCTCCACGCCGACGTGCATCGCGTGCACCTTGCCGCCCCAGCCGGGTGGCGGCGAGTCCACCCGCACCGGCACCACGCGCGGGTCGCGCCGGGCGAACTCGCGGGCGATCTCGCCGGTGGCGTCGGTGGAGCCGTCGTCGACCACGACCACCCGCAGCAGCGCTTCGTGCTGGGCACCGTGGGTCTGCGACACGATGGAGCTCAGGCAGTCGGCGAGGACGGCGGCTTCGTCGCGCGCGGGGACGACGACGGTGACCTTCGGCGGCGCGACCGCGCCGGACCGGGGTTCCCGCAGCGGCGCGATGGCGCGCGTCTGGCGGATCGTGCGCGCGCTGCGGACCAACACCCCCACGGCGACCGCACCGAGCACCAACGACCAGCGGTTCGTGTGTCTTCGCGGTGAAACCACGAACTCAGCGTGCCACGGAAGGGGCAAACGGGTGCTGATCAAACGCCCTAATTGGCGCTGAACTTCGCGTTGCGCTCACTCCCCGGAGCGGTGTCCGTGCAGGTCGTCGGAGTCAGACGGCCCCGTACTCGCGGTCTCCGGCATCGCCGAGGCCGGGAACGATGAAGCCCGATTCGTTGAGCCGGTCGTCGATGCTCGCCGTCACCACGCGCACCGGCAGCCCGGCCTCTTCGAGGCGCCGGACGCCCTCGGGCGCGGCGAGGGTGCAGATGGCGGTGACGTCGGTGGCGCCGCGCTCGACCAGCAGCTCGATCGTGTGCACCATCGAGCCGCCGGTGGCCAGCATCGGGTCCAGAACCAGCACCGGGATGCCGGTGAGGTCCACGGGCAGTGACTCCAGGTACGGGGTGGGCTGCAGGGTCTCCTCGTCCCGGGCGAGCCCGACGAAGCCCATCTGCGCCTCCGGGATCAGCCGGTGCGCCTGGTCGGCCATGCCCAGCCCGGCGCGCAACACCGGAACCAGCAGCGGCGGGTTCGCGATCCGGTAGCCGGTGGTCTTGGCCACCGGCGTGTGGATGGGCTCCTCCGCCAGCTCGGCGTCGCGCGTCGCTTCGTAGATGAGCATCAGGGTGAGCTCTTGCAACGCAGCGCGGAAAGCGGCGCTGTTGGTGCGCGCATCGCGCATCGTCGACAACCGCGACTTCGCGAGGGGGTGGTCCACGACCCGAACGTCCATGACGGACAACCGTAACGGCCGCTTTCCACCCCCGGCGTACCGACTTGCGCGAACGTGTCGCCGATCGCACGTCTACGGGTGCAGGACGACCTTCGTGTAGCCCTCGATGCGCTGGTCGAACTTGCTGTAGGCATCAGGGGCGTCGTCCAGCGACAGCTCGTGGGAGACCACGAAGCTCGGCTTCGCCCGACCCGAGATGATCATGTCCCGCAGCTGCCGGTTGTAGCGCTTGACGTTGCACTGGCCGGTGCCGACGACCTGGCCCTTCTCGAACATCCTCCCGATGGACACCAGCAGCATGCCCTTCTTCGCGTCCTCCGACGGACCGCCCGGATCCGCGGGCACGTAGAGACCGGGCACGCCGAGACGCCCGGTCGGGCGCACGGTTTCGATCAGCGAGTTGAGCACGATGGCGGGTTCTTCCTTGGTCGCGTCGCCGACCTGCGCCTGGTAGCCGACGGCGTCGACGCCCTTGTCCGTCCCCTCGCCGTCGGTCTTGTCCTTGATCATCTGGACCGGATCGCCCTGCGAGAAGTCGATCGGGATCGCGCCCATCTCCTCGGCCTTGGCCAGCCGCTCCGAGACGCGGTCCACGCAGAACACCCGGGACGCGCCGCGCAGCAGCGCGGAGTAGGCGGCCATCAGGCCGACCGGCCCCGCCCCGTACACCGCGACGCTCTCGCCCGGCGAGACCTGCGCGAGCTCGCACCCGTGGTAGCCGGTCGGGAAGATGTCGGCCAGCAGCACGAAGTCCGTCTCGTGCTCGTTGCCGGCGGGCAGCTTCAGGCAGTTGAAGTCGGCGTGCGGGACGCGCAGGTACTCGGCCTGCCCGCCGGTGTAGGGCCCCATGGAGACGTAGCCGTAGGCCCCGCCCGCGAACCCCGGGTTCACGGTGAGGCAGAAGCCGGTGTTGCCCGCCATGCAGTTCTTGCAGAAACCGCAGGCCACGTTGAACGGCATCACCACCCGGTCACCCTTGGCCAGGCTGACGACGCCCTCACCGAGCTCCTCGACAACGCCCATGTTCTCGTGCCCGAACACGATCCCCGGCTCAGCGGCCGTGCGCCCCTCGTACATGTGCAGGTCCGAGCCGCAGATCGCGGTCGACGTCACCCGCACGATCACGTCGCTGGGGTGCTGGATCCTCGGACTCTCCACCTCATTCACAGCAACCCGGTAAGGCTCCTGGTACACGACGGCCTTCATCTCAGACCTCCAGAACACATGCGTGACCACTCATGGCCCCCGGGGACTACCCACCTCCGGCCACGCGCACTCCCACGGTCGGAGGACTTTCAGCGGGAACGGGCCGTCACACCGTCGAGGAGGAGGTCGAGACCGAACTCGAAGCGCTCGCGGTAGTCGCCCTGCGACAGCACGGGCACCATCGACACCAAGGTCGGGAAGCGGTCCGCGGGCAGGGCCGCGAAGTACTGCTCCACCTGCCGGATCCGCTCGGCCCGCTGCTCGTCGCCGAGGCCGAAGTCGGCGCTGAGCTCCATCGCGGCGGCCGTCGCGAACAGCGCGATGGCGTCGACCGCGAAGGCGACCTCCCGGTCCGGCAGGCCGGCCGCTCGCAGGATCGACAGCATGGCTTCGGTGACGGTCAGGGCGTTCGAGCCGGTGGGCGCCGGGGTGCGGAGCACGACCTGGGCGATGCCGGGGTGCGCGCTGAAGACCTCGACCTGCCGGTTGACCAGGTCCTTGATCTGCTGCCGCCAGTTCGCCGGGTCCGGGTCGGGGACCTCGATCTCGCCGATGACCAGGTCGAGCATCAGCTCGTGCAGCTCGTCCTTGTTGCGCACGTGGGCGTAGAGCGAGGCGGCTCCGGTGCCGAGGCGTTGCGCGACCTTGCGCATGCTGACCGCGTCGAGCCCTTCGGTGTCCAGCAGCTCCAGGGCGGTGCGGACGATCAGCTCCAGGCTCAGCGGTCGTTTGACCGGGCGCTCCCGCGCGGCTCGTTGCTGCCAGGGCGGAACGGGCACCGACATCTGCTGACCTCCACTTCGGACTGCGAACACCGTACTTGAGGCGAACACCGTTCGAGAGTAGAACAGTGTTCATTTAGCTCGAACACCGTTCGCCGGGGTTGATGATGGAGAGAGTTCCGGTCCTGGCGGCGCCCGATCGGCGAGCTGATCGCGGAGAGCCAGTACCGCAACGCGGTCGTGCGCGACGCCCCGGAGTGGGCAGAGCCCGGCGATCCGCCGCCGATCGAGGACCCCGGTCTCCTGCTGTTCGGGTTCCGCCATCCCGGCGCGGTGGTCCGCGAGCCCGGCGACGAGGGCGAGGCCATGGAGGAACCCACGAATCCCACGGGACGACCGGGTTCTCGCGCCCCGCACGTCTGTCTGTCCACACCGGACGGTCGCGCTTCCACCATCGACCACACGACGACCTCTGCCGCATCGGCGATCGCGACTACACCGATGCCGAGCGCGCCCTGGTGCGCGACGAACTCACCGAAGAGCGCCCCTGCGGGCGGTGATCGTCAGCGCCTGCCGCCCCGAGGCGGGTGGAGGCGGTCGCGGGTCGCGGTGGCGGTGAGCCAGCAGGTGTCGCAGGTCGGGGACAGCCAGTCGATCGCAGTCGGTTTGCCGACGTGGATCGTTTCGCCGCAGAGGGTTTCGCGCTCCTCGCCGGGATGCGGCGGTTCCGTGGGGTGCAGGGCGTGGCGGAGACCGCCGTGCGGGCGCCAGTAGGCGACCAGCCGCTGGCCGTTGAAGAGCTCGGACACGTTGCCTCCCAGTGGTCGTCGGACGCGGAGCGCCGGCCGGGAGTCGGGGGAGGAAGACCGACCGGCACCACCGCCAGCGATGACCCTGCGTGTTGCTATCGTCACCGCTTGCGATCAAGATAGGGATCGTCTTGCTAATTAGCTAGCCAGTGCACGCGAATGTGTGGTCATGGAAAGGCGGAGATCCTGTGGCTCCGAGTTCACCGACCGTCGCGAACTGGGCCCTCGGCCTGCGGATCAAGCAGAAGCGAGAAGCAGCCGGGCTCAACGGAACCGGCGCCGCCAAACGGGTCGGCATCACCGGCGCGTACCTGTCCGAGGTCGAGAAGGGAAAGAAGAACCTCTCGCCGGACAGGCTCGACGAGCTGATCGAGATCTACGAGTTCGACAGCGACGAGGCGGAAGAACTCCGCCAGCTCCGTGAGCAGGCCAGCCATCGCGGCTGGTGGACCCGCTACTCGGCGATCTTCACCGACGAACTGCTCCGCTTCTTCGGCTACGAACACGGCGCCGAGAGCATCCACACCTACGACAACGGGCTGGTCAACGGGCTCCTTCAAACCGAGGAATACGCCCGCGCAGTCATCGAATCCGGCAGCCCCAACGTTCGTCTGGCCGAGGTCGACCCGAGATCGGACGCGCGACTCGTCCGGCAACAGCGCCTCCGCGGAACGGACCCGCTGCGAATGACCGCAGTCATGAGCGAAGCGGTGCTGCGCCAGCAGATCGGCGGCCCACAAACCCTGAAAGGCCAGCTCGATCACTTGGCTCACCTCATCGAGGAACTGCACGAGACCCTCGAAGTGCTCATCGTTCCGTTCGACGCGACCGGGCATCACGCGATGAACGGTGCCAGCTTCCACATCATGGCGTTTCCGAGTGGAACTCTCCCCACTCTGATCTGGCAAGAGAGCGTCACCTCGACCGGGTTGATCACAGATTCACTCACCGTGCGGGAGTACGCCCTCGCGCACTCCGAAGCAGTGAAGGCAGCGCTGAGCCGCGAGGACTCTCTCGCGCTCGTCCGTGAGAGCTTCAAGGCGCTGTGATTCACAGTTAGTATCACCGCATGGAGTTCAGTCCGGAGGCGTGGCGCAAGTCGACCCGGAGCGCCACGAACGCTTCGTGCGTCGAGGTCGCAGTCACCACCAACGCCGTCGGCGTCCGCGACACCAAGGACCGCGCCGGAGGAACCCTCACCTTCGACCGCGACCAGTGGAACGACTTCCTCACCGCACTCCGCCACCAGCGATGAGCCAACCGGGCGCAACGACGAACCACTCCTCGCCGCGCCCTTCCCCTCCCCACGCGACCTCGCGCGCGCTGACGGCATCGCACCCTTCGGCGTCGAGCCCCAAGCCCGCGAGGCCTGAGTCGAATTTCGCGAGAAATTCGACCCCCAAAGTTCAGGCTCGAATTTCGCGCGAAATTCGAATCCCCCCGCGCCCGGGCGTGTAGTCCCTGGTCAGGGAGGCGAGGTGTCGAATTTCGCGAGAAATTCGAGTCCCGAAGTTCCAGGTCGAATTTCGCGCGAAATTCGACTGGGGGTGTCCCGCGGGGCGTCATGCTGGGCTTCGAGCAGAGGCTGTGGGGGCGTTCGAGCAGGTGACGGTGGGGTTCGTGTGGGGACGTTGGGGGTGGCGTGATCCCTCCATTGGGACGCGAGTTCTTGGTCTCGACCTAGACTGCCGGTATGGCATGGACGCCGTTCGATCTTGACGACGCCGTGCGGGATGACCGGTCGTTGCGCCGGTTCCTGCACGGTCTTCCTGGCGTTGACCAGGTGGGACTGGAGCAGCGGGCGGCCGGGTTGGGGACCCGGAGCGTCAAGAAGGACTCGAAGCTCTGGGCCATCGACACCGCGATCTCCATGGTCGACCTGACGACCCTGGAAGGCGCCGACACCGAGGGCAAGGTCCGGGCGCTGTGCGCCAAGGCCCGTCGGCCCGACCCGGGTCAGGACGGGATTCCGCAGGTCGCGGCCGTGTGCGTGTACTCCGACCTGGCCGCCACCGCCGTCGCCGAGCTTGACGGGTCGGGGATCCACGTGGCCTCGGTGGCCACCTCGTTCCCCTCCGGGCGAGCCGCGCGGGCCGTGAAGCTCGCCGACGTGGAGCACGCCGTGGCCGCCGGGACCGACGAGATCGACATGGTCATCGACCGGGGAGCGTTCCTGGCCGGGCGCTACGGGCAGGTCTTCGACGAGATCAAGGCCGTCAAGGCCGCCTGCGGGGACGCGCACCTCAAGGTCATCCTGGAGACCGGCGAGCTGGCGACCTGCGACAACGTGCGCCGGGCGTCGTGGCTGGCGCTGCTGGCCGGGGGCGACTTCATCAAGACCTCCACCGGCAAGGTCTCCCCCGCCGCGACGCTGCCGGTGACGCACCTGATGCTGCAGGCCGTGCGCGACTGGCGGGACTCCACCGGCGAGCTGCGCGGCGTCAAACCCGCGGGCGGCATCCGCAACACCAAGGACGCGATCCGCTACCTGGTGGCGGTGCACGAAGTGGCCGGTCCCGAGTGGCTCACCCCCGACCTGTTCCGGTTCGGCGCGTCCAGCCTGCTCAACGATCTGCTGATGCAGCGGCGAACCCAGCTCGAAGGCCACTACAGCGGCCCCGACTACGTGGCGGTGGACTAGATGACCAGCCCTTGGGAGTACGCGCCCGCGCCGGAGTCGCGCGAGCTCGCCGACCTCAAGCCGAGTTACCGGATGTTCGTCGACGGCGAGTTCGTCGACGGCGGCGGGCAGACCATCAAGACCGTCAACCCGGCGACCGAGGAAACCCTCGCCGAGGTGGCCTCGGCCGACACCGGTGACGTGGACCGGGCGGTCGCCGCCGCGCGCCGCGCCTACGACCAGGTCTGGTCGAAGTTGCCGGGCAAGGAGCGGGCGAAGTACCTGTTCCGGATCGCGCGGCTCATCCAGGAGCGCGGCCGCGAGCTGGCGGTGCTGGAGACGCTGGACAACGGCAAGCCCATCAAGGAATCCCGCGACGTCGACGTCCCCACCGCCGCCGCGCACTTCTTCCACCACGCCGGCTGGGCCGACAAGCTCGACCACGCCGGTTTCGGGCCCCACCCGAAACCGCTGGGCGTGGCCGGTCAGGTGATCCCGTGGAACTTCCCGCTGCTGATGCTCGCGTGGAAGATCGCACCCGCGCTGGCCTGCGGCAACACCGTGGTGCTCAAGCCCGCCGAGACGACTCCGCTGAGCGCGCTGGTGTTCGCCGACATCTGCCGCCAGGCCGGGCTCCCGGCGGGCGTGGTCAACATCGTGCCGGGTGCCGGCGACGTCGGGGCCGCGCTGGTGGCGCACTCCGACGTGGACAAGGTGGCCTTCACCGGTTCGACCGAGGTCGGCAAGCAGATCCAGCGGACCGTGGCCGGGACCGGCAAGAAGCTGACGCTGGAGCTCGGCGGCAAGGCGGCCAACATCGTCTTCGACGACGCGCCGGTGGACCAGACCGTCGAGGGCATCGTCAACGGCATCTTCTTCAACCAGGGCCACGTGTGCTGCGCCGGTTCTCGGCTGCTGGTGCAGGAGTCGGTGGCCGAGGAGCTGCTGGAGAAGCTGCGGACGCGGGTGAGCGCGCTGCGCGTGGGTGACCCGCTGGACAAGAACACCGACGTCGGCGCCATCAACTCCGCCGAGCAGCTCAGTAGGATCACCGAGCTGACCGCCAGCGGCGAGACCGAGGGCGCCCAGCGCTGGAGCAGCCCTTGCGAGCTGCCGGAACGCGGTTTCTTCTTCGCGCCGACGGTGTTCTCCAGGGTGCAGCAGTCGATGCGGATCGCCCGCGAGGAGATCTTCGGCCCCGTCCTGTCGGTGCTGACCTTCCGCACCCCCGACGAGGCGATCGCCAAGGCCAACAACACGCCCTACGGGCTGTCGGCCGGGATCTGGACCGAGAAGGGCTCGCGGATCCTGTGGGCGGCGCAGAAGCTGCGCGCGGGCGTGGTGTGGGCGAACACGTTCAACCGGTTCGACCCGACCGCGCCCTTCGGCGGTTACCGCGAATCCGGGTTCGGCCGCGAGGGCGGCCGGGCTGGTTTGGAGGCGTACCTCGATGTCTGACATTGCCGGCCGGCTGGCCGTCGCCAAGACCTACAAGCTCTACATCGGTGGCGCGTTCCCGCGCTCCGAATCCGGACGGGTGTTCGCCGTGACCTCTGCGGACGGGGAGTTCCAGGCCAACGTCGCGCACGCCTCGCGCAAGGACGTGCGCGACGCCGTCGCCGCGGCCCGCAATGCGTTCAGCGGCTGGTCCCGTGCCACCGCCTACAACCGGGGTCAGGTGCTGTTCCGCATCGCCGAGGTGATGGAGGGGCGGCGCGAGCAGTTCGCCGCCGAGGTCTCCACCGCCGAGGGCGTCTCCCGGGAGACCGCGCTGTCCACTGTGGATACCGCGGTGGATCGCCTGGTCTGGTACGCGGGCTGGACCGACAAGATCGCGATGGTGCTCGGCGCGTCGAACCCGGTCGCGGGCCCGTACTTCTCGTTCAGCACGCCCGAGCCGACCGGGGTCGTGGGCGTGCTGGCGCCGCAGGAGTCCTCGCTGCTGGGGCTGGTCAGCGTGATCGCCCCGGTGATCTCCGCGGGCAACACCTGCGTGGTCGTGGCCTCCGGCGAGCGGCCGCTCCCCGCGATCACGCTCGCGGAGGTGCTGGCCACCTCGGACGTTCCCGGCGGGGTGGTCAACGTGCTGACCGGCCGGGCCGCCGAGCTCGGCCCGTGGCTGGCCTCCCACGCCGACGTCAACGCCCTGGACCCGACCGGGGCCTCCGCCGAGCTGCGCGGCGAGCTCGCGCGCTCGGCCGCCGACACCGTCAAGCGGGTGCTGCCGGTCCGCGGCGAACCCGACTGGACCGGCGAACCCGATCTCCAGCGCCTGCGCGCCTTCACCGAGATCAAGACCGTGTGGCACCCCGTGGGGACGTGAAGTTTCAGCTGAAACTTCCCTTGATCGGGTAGCGGACGCGGCCTCGGCGGATGGACCAGCCGAGCAGCGTGAACAGGGCGATCAGGAACAGGATGCCGAGAGTGAGGATCAGCCAGGTGGGCGCCTCGATCAGCGGCGTCCGGTCGTCGAGGTACTTGTTGCAGAGGATCTGCGAGGCGACCCCCAGGGCCACGACCACGGCGGCGGCTCCGCCGAACGCCTTGTTGTGCGACGAAGCGGTGTAGGCGCGGAAGGCCAGCAGGCAGGCCAGCACGATCACGACCAGCAGGGCCGGCTGGGCGACCACGTCGCGCAGCGTGTAGCCGACCGTGGGCGCGTCGCTCAGACCGTCACCCCAGAACGTCTGGCCGAACATGGCGAGAGCACCCCCCGCGACCATCGTGAGGATGGCGGCACCGGTCGAGCGCTTGCCGGTGGCCGTGTCGAGCTGGGCGACGACCTGGCGGGCGTAGTCGCGCGGCTTGCCGAAGGCCTCCACGGGGTCCTCGCCGGTCTCCGTCACGTGCGCTTCCACCTCGGCGACCACCTCACCGATGCGCGTTCCGGATATCTCGTGAACGCGCAGGGCCTTCACCAGGTCATCGCGGTACTTCCGGTCCAGCGTCATCATGCTTGCACCCCTCGTTCCACAACGGCGATCGAGTTCCGGGCGAACTCGACCCACTTCGGTCCCATCTCCGCCAGCGCGGCACGGCCCTGATCGGTCAGCGAGAAGAACTTCCGACCTGGGCCGCCTTCGCCCGCCCGCCACTCCGCCTGCAGCAGGCCGTCGGCGGCCAGCCGGTTGAGCAGCGGGTAGAGCGTTCCGGCCTTCATGTCCGGCAGTCCGGCTTCGGCCAACCGCTGCAGCAGCGTGTAGCCGTAGCCCTCCCCGCCTTCGGCCAGCAGCGCCAGCACCGCGAGGTCGAGCACCCCGCGCAGCCATTGCGTCTGCCTGGCCGTCGTCGTCCGTTCCGCCATGACTAGAACGTAACACCGACTAGTGTGCGAGACCAACTAGTGGGTCAGGAAAAATCCCCACCGGAACTCCGATGGGGATCTGATCAGCGGATTTGCCAGTCCAGGCGGCCGTCCTCGGTCACGGTCGGGTAGCTGTGCCCCGCGGGGGCGCCGTCGGTCAGCGCCCGGTGCACGTCGGCGAGCATCGCCGTGATGCCCTGCCACTCCGGCCGCAGCACCTGCGCGTGCTCCTGCTCCCACTCCAGCACGCACCCGCGCAACGGCCCCGGCCGCAGGTCGACCACCAGCTCGTCGGCGAACCCGTCACCGGCGATCGGGATCCACGACGGGTGGAAGCTCGACCCCGGCGATCCCGCGTAGTAGTCGCAGGCCGGCCGGTCCCACTGCGCCGTCCAGGTCTTGCGGTGATCGCGCCACGCCGACAACGCCTGGTGCGCGCCGTACGGCGTGTAGAACGGTGGCAGGACGTCGGCCAGCACGTCGCCCTCGGTACCGCCGCAGCAGATCCACAGCGCTCGCAGCTCGTCCGGCAGCTCAACGGAGAACTCGCCCTCGAGCTCGACGAAGTCGGGTTTCCGAACTGGCGGACGCAGAGCGGCTGCGGTGACCGGCGCATGTCGCCCGAGCCAGTGCGCGATCTGACTCCACAGCTCCGTGACATCCATTCCGATCATGATCGCCGGTCGCGCACCGGGGTGGTACCGCCAAAGGGGACTTCGAAGGCGAACGGTGAAGCCGCTGGACCGAACAGCGGAACCGGGTAGCCCGAAGCCCGAGAAGCGACAGGAGATCGTTACCAACTGTTCCGTCCGCTGTTGCAATGATCGAACGAGATACGGTGACACCGGACCAGGGCACAAGCCGTCCACGGCCAACCCGTAGGCTTCCGCGGGGTCTGGTTCTGGTGACCGGAGGTAGAGAGATGGCGCAGGACATCGTCCCCATCGAGCTCGGGCTGCCGCAGGGAGACGTCGTCACCCTGTGGGCACCGCACTGGCGCGAAGATGGTGAGGAATGGGAAGCGTTCCTCGGGTACGGGGATGACCTCTACGGATTCCCCGATCCCGCGCGGCTTGCCGCGTTCGTGCGCACAGCACGGGAACACGACCTCGACGACCACCCGGCGTGGCACGTGGTGCCCGCGCTGTCGGCCGTCGAGCTCAGCCCCGACGAGGACCACCAGTTCGACCTGGTGGGCGTCCCGGAGCTGGTGGCGGAGCCGCTGGACACCTGGACCGTCGCCGAGCTCGCCGACATCGTCGAGATCGCCCGGTCGCTGGCCGAGGTGTGCGAGCTCGACGCCGTGGACGAGGTCCTCGACTCGGCCGACGGCTTCTCCCTGCTCAACCAGGGCATGCTGGCCTTCAACGGCCGCGACGGGCAGAAGCGCTGGAACGAGCTGTGCAAGGTCGTGGTGGAGCGCTGGGACGAGGTGCTCGACGCCATCGACTCCGTCGTGACCACCCCCGACGTCCCCGCGGACGCGGTCGCCACCGCCGAGACCGAGCTCGCCGAGGCGACCGAGACCTACTCCGACGAGGACACCGCCACCTCGGATTCCGATGTGGACGAGATCGAAGAGGTCGAACTCGGCTTCTGGGGCGAGATCGGCATCGATCCCATCCAGATCGTCACCAGCGACAGCGAGCTCTACACGCTGCGCTGCTACCTCGGCGACGACCCGGTCTTCCTCGGCGAGGACGGCAAGATCGACGTGTTCACCTCGCGGCGCGCGCTCGCCCGCTTCCTCGCCGACGACGAGGCCGTCGAGAACACCGACCTGGCGCGGGTGGCCACCTGGCAGCGCCTGCGCGACGCGGCCACCGGCGGCGAGCTGGAGGTCGAGGTCGAGTCGGACAACACCTACGTGCTGGCCGGCCTGGACGCCGACCTCGGCGAAGGACCGTCCGAAGTGGACCCCACCCAGCTGGACCTGGCCGAGGAGCTGCTGCTCGACGCGGCGGCTTGGGCCGGCGACGACAGCGCCGAGAACGCCCTGCAGTCCTCGGAACGACTGGGCTGGCTGGTGTCGTTCATCCTGCGCCCGAGCCCGAACCGGATGCCCCCGAGCCCGCCGTTCGACGCCGAGGTCCAGATTTGGCGCAAGCTCATGGCCGACCTGGAAGAGCGCTTCCGCAAGCACTGACCCGGCTCAAGCGACCGAGGTCAGCTCCGGCGTCGCGAGGCGCTGCTCGTAGGCCTGGCGGAGTCCCTTGCGGGCCCGGTAGACCAGGGCCGCCGCGCTGTTGCGACTGAGGTTGTAGCGGCGGCTCAGGTCCGACGGCGTCTGGTCCTCCACCTCGACCGACCACAGGACCTGGCGCCAGCGCGCGGGCAGGTGCGCGAACGCCTCGCTCACGCAGGCACTTTCGTGCTCGCCGATGGCACCGTCGGTGAACTGCACCGGTTCCTCCGGCTCGCAGAACTCGTCGATGTCGGCCGCCAGGATCATCCGGCGGGACTTGGCGTTGACGCCCGCGGCGAGGTTGCGGATCGTGGTGAGCAGGTACGCGCGAAACGCCCGGTCCGGCCCGCTCCCCCTGCGCAGCACGTCGAGGATCTTGGCGAACGCCTCCGAGACGAGGTCGTCGGCATCGGCCGGAACCGCCGCGACTTGCAGAGCCATGGTGTGCGCTGCCGTTCTGTGCCGGGCGTAGAGCTCCGCGAACGCGATCATCGATCCCGTTCGGACCTCCTGCAGCAACGTCCCATCGTCGCCCGCTGACATCGGGTAAACCCCTCACTGGCTGCTTGCGCAGAATTTTCCCGCTGCGCTGGAGAGGTTGACAAGGCACCGATTTTCAGATGGTGATCAAAGATCGGTCAGTTCCAGCAGACCCGATCACCCGCCAGCGCGAGGGCGCGGGAGATCTCGTCAGCCGCAGCGCTGAGCGGACGCAGGTAGTCGCCGGTGGTGGCGAGCTTGTGGGCCGGGAACGAGATCGCGAGCGTCACCGGCGAGGTCGCGCACTGGACGCGGGCGGCCAGGCAGGCCGTGCCCAACGAGTACTCCTCGGTGTCGGCGACCAGCTCCGATGGCGGGCGCTCGACCAGTTCGCGCACGCCGGTGATGGTGCGCGGGGTGAGGTCTTCCGGCGGGTGCCTGCGGAAGTGGTCGGCGCGTTCGCCCTTGCTGAGCCCGGCGAGCAGGCACTTGCCGACCGCGGTGGCGTGCGCCGCCTGCCGGAAGTCCACCCACGCGTCCACCCTGGGCGTGCGCGGGCTGTCCACGATCTCGTCGACCTGGACCTCGCCGTCCTGGTAGCGGGCGAGGTAGATCGCCGCGTTGAGGTCCTCGCGGAGTTCGACCATCACGCCGCGGATCTTGGCGCGCAGCTGCTGCGCCTGCGCGGAGTCGTGCAGACCGGTCACCTGCTCGCCGACGATGAACGCGCCGTCGTCGAGCTTGACCAGGTATCCCTCGTGGACGAGGGTCCGCAGCAGGTGGTAGGTCGTCGACAGCGCGAGCCCGGTGTCGCGGGCCAAGCACTTCGCGGTGATCCCGCCGGGGTGCTCGCCGACGACCTCCAGCAGCCGGAGCGCGCGCTGGACCGACGCGATCAACGTGGGTTCGCTGGTCCTTCTCACCTGCGCCTCCAGGACAGTGCGGCGGCTCGAACCTGTGCTGGGCGTCTCCGGCGGCACGACGGTGTGCCGCCGGAGACTGTGCAGCCTAGCGCCATCGCGGTGTCGCGGTCAGGAGAACAGGTCGGCGTAGCCCGGTTTGATCTGCTCGTTGATGATCGCCAGCCGTTCGTCGAACCCGAGGAACGACGACTTCATCGCGTTCACCGTGAACCACTGGAACTCCTCCCAGCCGTAGCCGAAGGTCTCGTGCAGCGCGGCGAACTCGCTGGACATCGAGCAGTGGCTCATCAACCGGTTGTCGGTGTTGATGGTGACGCGGAAGCGCAACCGGGCCAGCAGGCCGATCGGGTGGTCGGCGAGCGAGGACACCGCGCCGGTCTGCAGGTTCGAGGAGGGGCACATCTCCAGCGGGATCCGGCGGTCCCGCACGTAGGAGGCCAGCCGGCCGAGGTGTACCGTGCCGTCGTCGTCGACCTTGATGTCGTCGACGATCCGCACCCCGTGACCGAGCCGTTCTGCGCCGCAGTGCTGAATGGCCTCCCAAATGGAAGGCAATCCGAACGCCTCACCTGCGTGAATGGTGAAGTGCGCGTTCTGCTGCCGCAGGTATTCGAAGGCGTCGAGGTTGCGGGTGGGCGGGAATCCCGCTTCCGGGCCGGCGATGTCGAAGCCGACGACCTGCGCGTCCCGGTACCGAATGGCGAGATTGGCGATTTCGGTGGATCGCGCGTTCTGCCGCATCGCGCACAGCAGCGTGCCGATGCGGATTCGTTTTCCAGCGGCCTCCGCGCGGCGCTCTCCCTCGCGGAATCCGTCCTGCACCGCCTGCACGATCTCGTCCAGGGTCAGGCCTCGTTCCTGGAACAGCTCGGGCGCGTAGCGGACCTCCGCGTAGACCACGCCGTCGTCCGCCAGGTCCTCGGCCGCTTCGGCCGCGACGCGGAACAGGGCTTCACTGGTCTGCATCACGCCCACGGTGTGGGCGAAGGTCTCCAGGTAGCGCTCCAGCGAGCCCGAGTCGGCCGCCGTCACGAACCAACGCGCGAGGTCATCGGCGTTGTCGTGGGGCAACCCGGGATATCCGCCTTCGTGAGCGAGATCGAGGACGGTCTGCGGACGCAGCCCGCCGTCGAGGTGATCGTGCAGCAGCACCTTCGGCGCCTGCCGGATGTTTTCCAGGTTCACCGGTGTCGACATGCGACTACGTTACCCGCCACGTTCCGGGGACTCACGCAGAGACACCGCTTGATCACCCCATGACTTCGACGCTGTTCAGCGGCCATCGACCACTGCGCCGATCGGGGTTCACAACCGATTGGCCGAGCGGCGCCTGCGAAAAAACTCACCCAGATGGACGCAGATGTCTTTCTTAGAGCATTCAGTTCTGGATGGTTGATGCGAACAGCCCATCAACTGAGGGCCGTTCAGCCCCAATTGGCGGATGAATGTCGCGGAATGTAACGGGGGGCGGCTATGAGCGCGAGAATGCAGTGGCTAGGCTTCTCAAGTCCTCACCCCCCTCGACGAAGGACGCCCCTAGCCGTGACCGAGAACATGTCGTTCGACCGCATGCGCAACATGCTCACGCGTGCGGCTGAGATCCGCGAAAGCGAACAGCAGCAGATTTTCGACGCACTCGACGAAATCCACGCCCGGCTCTCCCCGCTCGAGTCCCTGGGCTCGGTGCGCAAGCGCCTGTCCGAGCTGCCCGACCGCACCGAGGTCAGCGTGCTCGCCGAGCGGCTCGACGAGACGCTGGCGAAGCTGGAGGCGCACGACGGTGCGCTGCTGGACCTCAAGGGCGCCGTCGAGACCATCGTGGACAAGCTCGCCAAGCCCTTCGCCCAGCTCGACGGCCGCCTGGACGGCGTCGCGGGGCGGATGGACGGCGTCTCCGGCCGCATGGACGGCCTGGAGGACAAGCTCGGCCACATCCACAAGCGCATGGACGAGCTCGGCTCGCACCTGGACAAGCAGGACAGCCGCCTCGAAGCCCTCCCGGCGTCGGTCAACGACCCGGTGCGCGACCGCATCGACTCGCTGGAGACCAGCCTGCGCGGCCGGTTCGCCGAGATCGACGAGGGCGTGCACGAGCACCTCGACGGGACCCGCGAGGCCCTGCAGCGCGCGGTCACCGACTCCGCGGGCACGACCCAGAAGGGCCTCAGCGAGGCCCAGAAGGAGCTCGCCGCTTCGCAGAAGGAGCTCGCGGAAGCCGTTTCCGGCTCCCGCGACCAGCTGGACTCGAAGCTGGACCACCTCGCCGAGCGCCCGGCCGTGGACCCGACCGACAAGCTCGACGACCTGGCGCAGCGCCTGGAGGCGCTGACCGACCGGCTGGACCAGGTCTCCGGCCGCCTCACCCAGGTCGAGGACAACGTCAACACCCGCATCGACACCGTCGAGCAGGGCGTCAGCACCCGGCTGGACAACGTCGAAGAGGGCGTCAAGACCGGTCTGGGCGAGCTGGGCGGCACGCTGTCGCAGAACCTCTCGCAGCTGTCCGGCACCCTGTCCCAGCGTCCCGACGCCGACAAGCTCAACGCGCTGGTCCGCGAGGCCAACGAGGAGAGCGAGCAGCGGCACGCCGGTCAGCTGGACGAGGCCATGGCCACCTTCGCCGAGCTCATCCTCGGCGGCAGCGCCCAGTCCTCCCCGCCGCCGCCCACGACGCTGCCCCGTCAGCAGCGCCGCGGACGCTCGAAGAGCGCCAAGCGCGACAACGGCGAGAACAAGGCGCTGGAGAGCGGCGACGACGACTTCACCGCCGAGAGCGCCTGAGCAATCCCGCTTCAGCGGGATGACCGGCCAGCGGTGACCTTGTCGAGGATCAGCGGTGTCGACTTCACGTCGGCACCGCTGATTTCGTACGCGGCTCGAAGCGATTCTCGGACGGCCGGGAGGGTTTCCGGCCGGTCGGTGCGCAGTTCCAGCAGCGGTTGGCCCTCGGTGACCCGCTCGCCGGGCTTGGCGAGGCAGAGCACGCCGGCGGCGTGGTCGACGGTGTCCTCCTTGCGCGCCCGGCCGGCGCCCAGCCGCCAGGCGGCGAGGCCGACGACGTGGGCGTCGAGCCCGGTGAGCGTGCCCGAGGCCGGGGCCGTGATCGTGTCGACGTGCGCGGCCTGCGGTAGGGCGGCCTCGGGATCTCCGCCCTGGGCGGTGATCATCCGGCACCAGACCTCGTGCGCCCGTCCGTCGGCCAGGACCTCCGCGGGGTCCACGCCGGAGATGCCCGCGTGGCGCAGCATCTCGCGGGCCAGCTCGACGGTGAGCTCGACGACGTCCGGCGGCCCGCCGCCGCGCAGCACCTCGACGCTCTCGGCCACTTCCAGCGCGTTGCCGACCGCGCGGCCCAGCGGCACCGACATGTCGGTGATCAGCGCGCTGATCCGCAGGCCGTTGGCCGCACCGATGTCCACCAGCGCGGCGGCGAGCTCCCTCGCCTGGTCCGGGGTCTTCATGAAGGCGCCCGATCCGCACTTGACGTCGAGGACCAGCGACTCCACGCCCTCGGCGATCTTCTTGCTCATGATCGAGCTGGCGATCAGCGGCACGGACTCGACCGTCCCCGTGACGTCGCGCAGCGCGTAGAGCTTCCGGTCGGCCGGTGCCAGGCCCTCGGTCGCCGCGCAGATCACGGCACCGACGTCGCGCAGCCGGTCGCGAATCTCGTCGGCGGTCAAGCTCGCCCGCCAGCCGGGGATGGACTCCAGCTTGTCCAGGGTTCCGCCGGTGTGCCCGAGCCCTCTGCCGGACAGCTGCGGGACGGCCGCGCCGCAGGCGGCGACCAGCGGCGTCAGCGGCAGGGTGATCTTGTCGCCGACCCCGCCCGTCGAGTGCTTGTCCACCGTGGGTCTCGACAGGCCGCTGAGCGCGAGGGTGTCACCGGAGGCGACCATCGCCGCGGTCCAGCGCGCCGTCTCCTCCGGCGTCATGCCCCGCAGCAGCACGGCCATCGCCAGCGCCGACATCTGCTCGTCGGCGACCTCACCGCGGGTGTAGGCGTCGACGACCCAGTCGATCTGCTCATCGCTGAGCCGCAGTCCATCCCTCTTCGCCCGAATCACGTCGATCGCGGAGAACACCACACCACCTCCACCACTCGTCCACTCACGACACCCTCACCACCAACACCCCACCTCGACACCGAACACCCCTCGATCGAGTGCTCTTCACCCCGCTCCCCACCTGCTCACACCCCCGGTGACCCGATCTCAGTGGAACTCGGTTCCCGGATTTCAGTGGAAATCGGGTCCCGGAGTTCCACTGAAGTCCGGGGTCCTGAGGTCCACTGAAATCGGGTCGGATCGGGACCAGGCGGGGTAGGTGCGGGGCGTCGGGGGTCAGAGTTCGAAGGCGTCCGGGAGGACCTGGTTCATCGGCAGGACGCCGCGCGGGGTGTCGACCAGGCAGTCCGAGCCGCCGAGCTCCTGGAGGATCTGGCGGCAGCGGCCGCAGGGCATGAGCAGGTCGCCGGTGCCGCTGCGGCAGGCGACGGCGACGAACCGGCCGCCGCCGGTCAGGTGCAGCTGACCGGCCATCGTGCACTCGGCGCACAACGTCACGCCGTAGGAGCCGTTCTCGACGTTGCAGCCGGTCACCACGCGTCCGTCGTCGCAGAGCGCCGCCGCACCGACCTGCAGCCCGGAGTACGGGCAGTAGGCCAGCGCGGCGGCCTCGACGGCCTTGGCGCGCAAGGATTCCCAGTCGACGTCGATCACTGGTCGGCCCCTCTGCGGTATTGCAGGCCGTTGGCCGCGGGTGGTCGCAGCTGCTGCGCCGCCACGCCCAGCACGACCAGCGTGACCAGGTGCGGGGTGTAGGCGGTGAGCTCCTCGGGCAGCTCGTCGGTGAACCAGTAGATCGAGTACATCACCGCGGCCGCCACCAGCGAGAGACCCGCGGCGAACCAGTTGCGCCGCCAGATCTGCCACGCCGCGACCACCACGAGCAGCAGCGCTGCCCCGTAGAACAGGGCGTGCACGCTGGTCTCGCCGCTGCGCAGCTGGAGACCGTCGGAGTAGCCGAACAGCGCGGCACCGCCGAGCAGGCCGCCCGGGCGCCAGTTGCCGAAGATCATGGCCGCGAGACCGATGTAGCCGCGGTTGTTGGTCTGCCCTTCGAGGTAACCGGCCTGCCCCGGGTTGAGGATCAGGGCAGCGCCACCGATCCCGGCCAGCGCACCGGAGATGATCACCGCGATGTACTTGTACCGGTAGACGTTCACGCCGAGGGATTCGGCGGCCACCGGGTTCTCACCGCAGGACCGCAGCCGCAGCCCGAACGGCGAGCGCCACAGGATCAGGTAGCTCGCGGGGACCAGCAGGTAGGCCAGCATCGTCAGCGGCGAGACGCCCGAGACGAGACCGCCGAGGATGCCCGCGACGTCGGAGATCCCGACCCGCTGCAGATCTTCCAGCTGTTGGAGCCAGCCGGAGAGGGGCTGCATCGAGTAGGTGTCGAACTTCGGCACCGGCGGCGACTGCCTCGGGTTCTGCGAGATCGGCTCGAAGATCAGCGTGGACAGGTACTTCGCCGCACCTGCTCCGAGCAGGTTGATCGCCACACCGGAGACGATGTGGTTCACGCCGAAGGACACCGTGGCGATCGCGTGCAGCAGTCCGCCGAGCCCGCCGAACACGGCCGCCGCGACCAGACCCGCCAGCGGGCCGCACTGGTACCCGGCCCAGGCGCCGCCCCACGTGCCCATGATCATCATGCCTTCGAGGCCGATGTTGATCACACCGGCTCGTTCCGCCCACAGGCCGCCGAGCGCGGCCAGCAGGATCGGGATGCCCAGGCGCACCGCGGCCTGCACGGTGCCCGAACCGGTCAGCTGCGGCACTCCGGTCTGGTACGAGGTGATCGCCAGCGCGACGAACCCGACCACGACCCACAGCAGCACCCGCGCCCAGCCGGGCATCTTCCTCCCGCTGTCGCGCGCGGAAGGGGTCCGCTCCACCATCACGGCGGTCATGCCCGCTCACCTCCGCTCACCGCGACCGGTTCGGCGGTGTCCACGGCCTTGCCGACCCGCCGCTGCTCAGCGGCCAGTTCGCGGCGGCGCACCAGCTCGTAGGCGACCACCACCGCCAGCACGATGGTTCCCTGCAGGATGGTCACGATCTCCTTCGGAACACCGATGTTGTCCAGCGTCAGCGAGCTCTTGTCCAGGAAGGACCACAGCAACGCGCCGAACGCGACGCCGAGCGGGTGGTTGCGGCCCAGCAGCGCGATGGCCAGGCCGGCGAAGCCGTAGCCGGTCGGGAAGTTGACGGTGAAGGTGTGGTCGCGGCCGAGGATCTCCGGCAGCCCGGCCAGGCCCGCGATGGCTCCGGAGATGAGCATCGCGGTCAGGATCATGCGCTTGGAGTTCACCCCGCCCGCGCGGGCCGCCGCCGGCGACAGCCCCGAAGCGCGCAGCTCGAAGCCGTAGCGCGTGCGGTCGATGAGCAGCGCGTACCCGACACCGACCAGCACCGCCAGCAGCACCAGCCCGAACACCGTGCCCGCACCGCCCAGCGGGATGCCGGGCACCAGGCCGCTGTCCGGGATGATCGCGGTGCCCTGGCTGTTGCCGCGCATCTCGCCGAAGACCCGCACCAGGAAGGCGATCAGGCCGATGGACAGGGTGTTGAGCATGATCGTGGAGATCACCTCGGACACCCCGCGGTAGACCTTGAGCAGCGCGGCGATCCCGCACCACGCGGCACCGGTGACCGCACCGACCACCACGACCAGCGCGGCGTGCAGCCCGAACGGCAGGCTCACCGCCCCGGCCACGATCGCGGCCACGCACGCGGCGAGCCGGCACTGACCCTCGATGCCGATGTTGA
This sequence comes from Saccharopolyspora terrae, assembly GCF_004348435.1. NCBI lineage: Bacteria > Bacillati > Actinomycetota > Actinomycetes > Pseudonocardiales > Pseudonocardiaceae > Saccharopolyspora > Saccharopolyspora terrae. The sequence continues at coordinate 60,518 of NZ_SMKS01000027.1, forward strand.
GCAGGTTCATCTGGAACCCGATCGCGGCGGCGATCGCGACCAGGTAGTACGCGCCCGCCGTGTTGATGATGTCCACGGCGGTCGTGCCACGACCGACCTGGGCGACCATCTCCAGCAACGTCGCGATCGGATCGGCCCCGGAGATCAGCAGCACCGCACTGCACAGCACCGCGGAGAAAACGATCGCCAAGGCCGGCGGCAGCAACCGCGCCCGCCAGGTGTTCACACCGCCTCCTGCGTTCCGGTCATCGCCGCCCCCAGCTGCTCCGGGGTCACCGAGCGCGGATCCGCGGTGGCGACGAGCCCGCCGCGGAACATGACCCGGATGGTGTCGGACAGACCGATGAGTTCGTCCAGGTCGGCCGAGATCAGCAACACCGCGAGGCCTTCGGCGCGGGCGTTGCGCAGGTGCTCCCAGATGCCCGCCTGCGCGCCGACGTCCACACCCCGCGTGGGGTGCGCGGCGATGAGCAGCTTCGGGTCGCCGGAGAGCTCCCGGCCGATGATGAGCTTCTGCTGGTTGCCCCCGGAGAGCGCGGCGGCGTCGACGTCGATGCCGGGGGTGCGCACGTCGAACTGCTCGACGATGCGACGGGTGTCGTCCTTGGCGCCCTGCCGGTCCAGCCACCTTCCCCGGGAGACCGGGCGTCGCGTCTGGTGGCCGAGGATGCGGTTCTGCCAGAGCGATTCGTCCAGCAGCAGGCCCTGCCGGTGCCGGTCCTCGGGCACGTAGCCGATGCCGGCCTCGCGGCGGGCGAGCGTGCCCAGCGCGGTCATGTCCCGGTCGCCCAGCTTGACCTGCCCGGAGGTGATCGGGCGCATGCCCATGATGGCCTCGACGAGCTCGGTCTGGCCGTTGCCCTCGACTCCGGCGATGCCCACGATCTCGCCCGCGCGCACCGCCAGGTCGATGCCGTCGAGCACCGGGCGGTCCGCCTCGGCGGCCGAAAGCCCGGACACGGTCAGCACTTCGCGATCGGTCACTGTGGACGGTCCGTGCTCGGCAACCGGGAGTTCACTGCCGACCATCATCTCGGCCAGCTCGCGGCTGGTCACCTCGGACGCGCCGACGGTGCCGACCGTGGTGCCGCGCCGCAGCACCGTGACGGTGTCGGCGATGCTGCGCACCTCGTCGAGCTTGTGCGAGATGAACAGGAACGTGAAGCCCTGCTCGCGCATGGTGCGCAGGGTCGTGAACAGCTCGTCGACCTCCTGCGGCACCAGCACCGCCGTGGGCTCGTCGAGGATGATGATCCGCGCGCCCCGGTAGAGGACCTTGAGGATCTCCACGCGCTGCCGGTCGGCGACGCCGAGGCGTTCGACCAGCACGTCCAGCCGCAGCTCGAAACCGGCCTGCTCGGCCAGCTCCAGCACCCGGCGGCGCGCCTTGCCGCCGATGCCGTGGGAGCCCTCGGCGCCGAGCACGATGTTCTCCAGCACGGTCAGGTTGTCGGCCAGCATGAAGTGCTGGTGGACCATGCCGATCCCGGACTTGATGGCCTCGGCCGGGGTGCGGAAGGCGATCGCCTCGCCGCGCACCCGGATGGTTCCCGAGTCCGGCGCCTGCATCCCGTAGAGGATCTTCATCAGGGTGGACTTGCCCGCCCCGTTCTCACCGCACAGCGCGTGCACCTCGCCCGCGCGGACGGTGAGGTTGACGTCGGAGTTGGCCACGACGCCGGGGAATGTCTTGGTGATGCTGGTCAGCTCGACGGCCGGTGGGCCGTCGGACACCGGATCGGCAGAGGTGTTCATGGTGCTCCAGGGCTTGTCTCCACCGGCAGCGAACCAGATGGACGCTCAACGATGGACGGTTTCGGCCCACGACCGGACATCTTGGCGCGAAACCGCCAACCAGGAGGGCGGAACGAGGAAGGGCACCTCGCCAGCACGCGCGGTGAGAGCGAGGTGCCCTTCATCATCACTGCTCAGGCCGGAGGGCGCCCGCGATCAGGGCTTGTCCGGGACCTGGATCTGACCGTTGGCGATCGCGGCCTTGTAGGCGTCCAGAGTGGTCTTGAGGTCGTCGATCTTGCCGCCCGAAGTCGAGTAGGTGACCCCGTCGATGGCGACGTCGAACTTCTTCGGCACCGTGCTCAGGTCGTTGCGCGCGACGGCGGCGATGTAGTCGTAGACCGCCAGGTCGATGCGCTTGAGCATCGAGCTGATGATGACGTCCTTGTACTCGGCCACGGTGGGCTGGTTGTACTGGTCGGAGTCGACCCCGATGGCTTGCGCGCCCGCGCCCTTGACCGCGCCGAACACGCCCTTACCGGAGGCGCCCGCCGCGTGGTAGATCACGTCGGCGCCCGCTTCCAGCTGACCGGTGGCGACCTCGGAGCCCTTGTTCGGGTCCTGGAAGCCGCTGAAGTCACCCGCAGGGGTCAGGTATTCGTTCTCGATCTTGATGTCCGGGGCGGCCGCCTTCGCGCCCGCCTCGAAACCGGCCTCGAACTTCTGGATCAGCGGCGTCTGCACGCCACCGACGAACCCGATGTGGCAGTTCTTCGACTTGTGCGCGGCCACCACGCCCGCCAGGAAGGAGCCCTGCTCCTCGGCGAAGACCAGCGGGGTGACGTTCGGCACGCCGTCGACCTGCTCGTCGATGATGGCGAACTTGGTGCCGGGGAACTCCGGCGCGACGAGCTTGAGCGCGTCGGCGTAGGCGTAGCCGACCGCGATGACCGGGTTGAAGCCCTCGCGCGCGAGCTGGCGCAGCCGGGTCTGCTTGGCGTCCTCGGGCTCACCCGCTCCCGCGTCGAGCTCCTTGGTCTCCCCCAGGCCCATGTCGGCCTTGGCCCGGTCCAGGCCCGCTATTGAGGCGTCGTTGAACGAGGCGTCGCCGCGCCCGCCGATGTCGAAGGCCACGCCGACCCGCATCGCACTCGCGTTCGGCGGCGGCATCTGCTCGGTCGTCGTCGCGCTCGTCGGAGCCGCGGGGGCTCCAGGGGGCGGCGCGCTCAACTGGCACGGCCCGTTCCCACCACCACCGGCGCTCCCACCACCGCCGGTGTCCTTCGCGCAGCCCGCCAGCGCCATGGCGCCGGTGAGCAGCAGCGCGACCGTGGCGGCGCTCCTGCGCCGCGTTCCGGCACCCGAGCGCCGTCCGTGTGTCGGCGTTCGCCGCATGCCGTTCCCCTTTCCTTCGAGGCCACCGCGCTCCCCCGGCCGCGCCCCAGGATCAGCGGGGCTCGCGGCGCCGAGCGAAGATCCACTTTCGGGTGGATCAGCGCGCTCCGTGCGCGGTGCACGTCAGCCGGTGACGTGACTCTCGAAATTAAGGCTTGACGCTGCTGCTTGTGCATTGCTCGCGTGTCACGAAATGATTTCTTACTCGATTAACAGGTGCGCGCGGCTTGTCTGGTCGATCACAGACGGCTCGGGCGAGTAGGCCGTGGCGATTAGTCGGGTCTAGCATCCAATTCGTCAAGGCCCCAGTTCGTGGCCGGTGACGGGCGTGCACCCAACATCGTTTGGGACAAACTGCAACTCGGGGCCGGCCGCCCCTGTTCCCGAACGCGGGGCCGCCAGTCCACCAGCGAGGTTGGAGGCCTTCCACCATGGCCAGCACCACCGCCTCCGCGGCCGACGCACCGGCGCACGCCGAAACCGTGCGCGCCAAGGGGCGTCTCTACCGCGGCGATCTGGGCATGTGGTCGTGGGTCGCCCACCGGATCACGGGCGTACTCACCTTCTTCTTCTTGTTCGTGCACGTCCTGGACACCGCGCTCGTCCGGGTGTCGCCGAACGCGTACGACACGGTCATCGAGACCTACAAGCACCCATTGATGATCCTGTTCGAACTCGGGTTGCTGGCCGCGGTGCTCTTCCACGCGTTCAACGGCATCCGGGTCATGCTGGTCGACTTCTGGTCCCAGGGCACGAAGTACCAGAAGCCCATGCTCTGGACCGTGCTCGTGCTCTGGCTGGTCCTGATGGTCCCGGCCGCGATCAGCATGCTCACCCGCGCCGTCACGGAAATCTTCGGGGGTTAAGCGCCAATGTCCGTCACCGACGCACCTCTCGCCGTGGAGAAGCCGCGCACCCCGAGCCGGCCCGCAGCGCGCCGCAACAACTTCGAGCTCTACGCCTGGTTGTTCATGCGCCTGTCCGGCGTGGTCCTGCTGTTCCTGGTGCTGGGCCACCTGCTGATCATGCTGTTCCTGGACGGCGGCGTCCACAAGATCAACTTCGCCTTCGTGGCGGGTCGCTGGGCCTCCCCGTTCTGGCAGTTCTGGGACCTGACGATGCTGTGGCTGGCCGGCCTGCACGGCGGCAACGGCCTTCGTACCGTCATCAACGACTACTCCCGCAAAGACGGCACACGCTTCTGGCTGAAGATGCTGCTGTACGTCTCCGTCCTGCTGACCGTGGGTCTGGGCAGCTTCGTGATCTTCACCTTCGACCCGAACATCGGCTAGCGCCGCAGAGACCACAGCGTGGCGAGGCCGCTAGCAGTGGCAAGCCGTTGGCTGCCGGACGCGGGTCCCGCCACAGCCCGAGGAGGCGACCATGCAATTCCACAAGTACGACGTGGTCATCGTCGGCGCCGGTGGCGCCGGGATGCGCGCGGCGATCGAGTCCGGCCAGCGCGCCAGGACCGCCGTGCTGACCAAGCTCTACCCCACCCGCTCGCACACCGGTGCGGCGCAGGGCGGGATGTGCGCGGCGCTGGCCAACGTCGAAGAGGACAACTGGGAGTGGCACACCTTCGACACGATCAAGGGCGGTGACTACCTGGTCGACCAGGACGCCGCCGAGATCATGGCGAAGGAAGCCATCGACGCGGTCCTGGACCTCGAGAAGATGGGTCTGCCGTTCAACCGGACCCCCGAGGGCAAGATCGACCAGCGCCGCTTCGGCGGGCACACCCGCGACCACGGCAAGGCCCCGGTCCGCCGGGCCTGCTACGCCGCGGACCGCACCGGCCACATGATCCTGCAGACGCTGTACCAGAACTGCGTCAAGCACGGCGTGGAGTTCTACAACGAGTTCTACGTCCTCGACGTGATGATGAGCGAGGGCGCGGACGGCGAGCAGGTCTGCACCGGCGCCATCGCCTACGAGCTGGCCACCGGCGAGATCCACGTCTTCCAGGCCAAGGCCGTCGTGTTCGCCACCGGCGGGTTCGGCAAGGTCTTCAAGACGACCTCCAACGCCCACACCCTCACCGGTGACGGCATGGGCATCGTCTACCGCAAGGGCCTGCCGCTGGAGGACATGGAGTTCTACCAGTTCCACCCGACCGGCCTGGCCGGACTGGGCATCCTCATCACCGAGGGCGTCCGCGGCGAGGGCGGCATCCTCCGCAACGCCGACGGCGAGCGCTTCATGGAGCGCTACGCACCGACGATCAAGGACCTCGCGCCGCGCGACATCGTCGCCCGGTCGATGGCCCTGGAGGTGCTGGAAGGTCGCGGTGCGGGTCCGAACAAGGACTACGTGCTCCTCGACGTCACCCACCTCGGTGAAGACCTGCTGATGTCCAAGCTCCCGGACATCATGGAGTTCTCCCGCACCTACCTGGGCGTCGAGCCGACCGAGGAGCCGGTGCCGGTCTACCCGACCGCGCACTACGCCATGGGCGGCATCCCCACGAACGTGCAGGGCGAGGTGCTGCGCGACAACGAGAACGTGGTCCCCGGCCTCTACGCCGCCGGTGAGTGCGCCTGCGTGTCGGTCCACGGCTCCAACCGCCTGGGCACCAACTCGCTGCTGGACATCAACGTGTTCGGCCGCCGCTCCGGCATCGCCGCGGCCGAGTACGCCCACGGCCACGAGTTCGTGGAGATCCCGGAAGACCCGGCCAAGCTGGTCGAGGGCATGGTCGACCACCTGCGCACCGCCAGCGGCGGCGAGCGGGTCGCCACCATCCGCACCGAACTGCAGCAGACGATGGACGCCAACGCGTCGGTGTACCGCACCGAGGAGACGCTGAAGACGGCGCTGTCGGACGTGCAGGCGCTCAAGGAGCGCTACGGCCGGATCGCCGTGCACGACAAGGGCAAGCGGTACAACTCCGACCTGCTGGAGGCCATCGAGCTGGGCTTCCTGCTCGACCTGGCCGAGGCCCTGGTCAACGCGGCGCTGGCCCGCAAGGAGTCCCGCGGCGGCCACGCCCGCGAGGACTACACCTCCCGGGACGACACCAACTTCATGCGGCACAGCATGCAGTACAAGGTGCTGCCCGAGTCCGAAGATCCGAACGCGCCGCTCGGGTTGACCGGGTTCCAGGCCGACATCCGCCTGGACTACAAGCCGGTCACCGTCACCCGGTACCAGCCGATGGAGCGTAAGTACTGATGACTGCCGCCACCACGCCAAAGAACAAGGACCACTCCACAGCGTCTGATCTCCCGGACGACGCCCCGCCGATCCCGGACGACGCGGTGATGGTCACCGTGAAGCTGCTCCGCTACAACCCGGAGCAGGACGAGGAACCGCACTGGGAGTCGTACCGGATCCCGACGCTGCCGTCGGACCGCGTGCTCAACCTGCTGCACTACATCAAGTGGTACGTCGACGGAACGCTCACGTTCCGCCGGTCGTGCGCGCACGGCGTGTGCGGCTCGGACGCGATGCGGATCAACGGCGTCAACCGGCTCGCCTGCAAGGTCCTCATGAAGGACATGCTCACCAAGGACGGCGAGACCACGCTGACCATCGAGCCGATCAAGGGCCTCCCGCTGGAGAAGGACCTGGTCGTCGACATGGAACCGTTCTTCGAGGCCTACCGGGCGGTCCAGCCGTACCTGAAGACCACCGGCAACGAGCCGACCCGCGAGCGGATCCAGTCGGTCGCGGAGCGCGAGCGCTTCGACGACACCACCAAGTGCATCCTGTGCGCGGCGTGCACCACGTCGTGCCCGGTGTACTGGTCGGACGGCAACTACTTCGGCCCGGCCGCGATCGTCAACGCGCACCGGTTCATCTTCGACAGCCGTGACGAGGCCGCTGAGGAGCGCCTGGACATCCTCAACGACGTCGACGGCGTGTGGCGCTGCCGCACGACCTTCAACTGCACGGACGCCTGCCCGCGTGGCATTCAGGTCACCAAGGCGATCCAGGAGGTCAAGCGCGCGCTGATGTTCCGCCGCCGCTGACGCGGCACGACCACGACGGCGCCCACCCCCACGGGGGCGGGCGCCGTCGCCACGTCCAGAGGCCCTGTCGAATTTCGCGCGAAATTCGACTCCCCAGCCAACCGCCACCACCCTGACCTGGCAACACACGCCCGGGCGCGGGGGGAGCTTTCGAATTTCGCGCGAAATTCGACTCCCAAAGTTCCGGGTCGAATTTCGCGCGAAGTTCGACCGGGGCTGGTCAGGAGCGCGTGGCTCGGTAGGCCTTCCAGCCGAGGACTCCGATGATGGTGCCCAGGACGAGGGAGACCACGGCGATGACCAGGTGGACGATCAGGTAGGCCGTGGGGCTGCCCTGCGCCCAGGAGCGGTCGCTGTTCCAGATGTTGCGCATGAACGTGGGCCACAGGAGGTAGGACCAGACCCCGAAGGCCAGCAGGAACAGCGCAACTCGGCGAGAAATCGTCACGAGGTCGAGTATCCGCTGTTACCGGGCTCACCCGATGGCCCGGGCCCGCTACTCCGGGAACGTTCATGGACCTGACCCGTTAACCTCTCCCGTGTGCCTCCGCGTCCTCATCGTTCGACGAAATCCCGTGCGAAACAGCCGTTTTGGCCGGTTTTCGCTGCGCTGCTCGTCGCCCTCCCGCTGCTGACCACCGCGCCCGCCGCAGCGCAGGCGCCCGCCTGCCCCAACGCCGAAGCACCACCACCCGCGGTCGACACCTCCGAGGTCCCCGCACCCGGACAGCCCGCCCCGACCCCGGTCCCGGTGCCGGAGACCCCGGTGGGCGGTGACCAGCTGGCCGACTGCGCGCTGCTGAGCGCTCCGAACCAGCCCGCCCCGCCGCCGGACGTCGCGGCCTCCGCCGCCGGCTGGGTCCTGGCCGACCTGGACTCCGGCGAGATCCTCGCCGCCAAGGACGCGCACGCCCGGCAGCGCCCGGCCTCCACCATCAAGGTGCTCACCGCGCTGACAGCGCTGCGCGAGCTCAAGCTCGACGACACCCTGGTCGCCACCCAGGAGGACGCCAACCAGGAGGGCACCCGCGTCGGCCTGCTGCCCGGGATGACCTACAGCGTCGGCCAGGTCTTCCAGGCGATGCTGATGGGCTCCGGCAACGACGCCGCGCACGCGCTGGCCGTGAAGATGGGCGGCGTACCGGCGACCCTGGAGAAGATGAACGCCCTGGCCGCCGAGATCGGCGCCCTGGACACCCGCGCGGCGACGCCGTCCGGTCTGGACGGTCCGGGCATGAGCACCTCCGCCTACGACCTGGCCGCGATCTTCCGGGTCGCGATGCGCGAACCCGCCTTCGCCAACGCCATCGCCACCCCGATGATGCTCCTGCCAGGAGCTCCCGGACAGCCGCCGTTCGAGCTGTGGAGCGACAACCAGGTGCTGCGCAACTACCCGGGCGGCCTGGGCGGCAAGACCGGGTTCACCGACGACGCGCGGCACACCTTCATCGGCTCGGCGCAGCGCGACGGGCGCCGCCTGGTGGCGGTGATGGTGCGCGGCGAGAACCAGCCGGTGCGGCTGTCGCACCAGACGATGGCGATGCTCGACTACGGCTTCTCGCTGCCCAGGGGCACCTCGGTGGGCGAGCTCGTGACGACCTCACCCCGCGCCCCCGAAGCGGCCCCGGCCGCGCGGGCCGACGTGCCGCCACCCGCGGCGGTCGGTGTCGGCCAGTCGTCGTTCTTCGGCAGCGTCACCGGACCGCTGTTCCTGCTCGCGGTCGCCCTCGTCGCGGTCGCCATCGCGGTACTCCTCCGGCGGCGCAGGGCTCAGCTCGCCCAAGCCCGACGCCAGGCCTCGGCCGAGAGCGCCGAACACCCCTGATGACCCGCTCCTGACCGGTCTCGCCCGCGAGGCCGGTCAGGACCTGCGGTGGGACCTGGTGGGTTTGCGGAGCAGCCAGCCGGCCACGGCTCCGGCGCCGATCATGCCTGCTGCGGTGCGGACGCCGGCGCCCCTGCGGACCCGCACGGCGGGGCGGATGATCGCCGGGCCCGGAGCCGCGACCGGATCCGGCTTCAGGTTCTCCGAAGCCGTGGCGGTCCACGCGGTGGCGAAGAGGATGAAGCGCGACATCAGGTTCGCGAACACCAGCAGACCCAGGATCGGGCCGAAAGCGGCACCGGCGGGCGAGTTCGTGACGGTGTTCAGGTAGATCACGCCGACCTGCTTGAGGACCTCGAACCCCAGGGCCGCGAACAGCGCGCCCCAGACCGCGCTGCGCAGGGACACCGGGCTGCGCGGCAGCCGCGCCAGCACCCACACGAACACCAGCCACCCGGCCAGCAGCGACAGCAGGATCGACAGCACCCGCAGCACGACCCCGGCGATGACGCTGCGCTCGAACCCGGCGGCTTCCAGCAGCAGCCGTCCGACCCCGCCGCCCAGCGCGCTGATGCCGAACGACAGCGCCATCGCCAGGCCGAGGCCCAGCAGCGAAAGCAGGTCGGAGCCCATCCTCTTGAGCATCGGCTGCGGTGTCGGGATCTGCGTCCACTGCGCGGTCAGCGCCTCGCGCAGGTTCGTCATCCAGCCCAGCCCCGAGTACAGGGCGGTGAGCAGACCGATGATCCCGACCGCTCCGGCCTGCTTGATGGCCTGGTCGACGACCCGGTTGAGCATCTCGCTCATCGCCGGGCTCGGAACCGCCGTGGTGATCGAGCTCTTCAGGTTCGCCAGCAGCTCGGGGTTTCCGCTCAGCACGAAGCCGGCCACCGCGAACCCGATCATCAGCAGCGGCACCAGGGCCAGCACGCTGAAGTAGGTGATCGCGGCGGCGTAGTAGTCGCCGTACTGCTGCTGGTACCGGCCGAAGGCCCGGATCAACCGGTCGAGCCACGCGTGCCGCTGTCGCAACCGGGCCAGGCGGCCCGGTTGCTCCTGTTGATCCGCCATGGTGCGCCTCCCACCAAACGGCTATCCCCCGAACGGTGGCAGGCTACCCGCAGTTGATCACTTCAGCGCAGCGGAGGAAGGAATCCCACCCGATCGAACACGGTGCGCAAGGTCTGCGAGGAGACCTCGCGGGCCTTCTCCGCGCCCCGGTGCAGGACCTTGTCCAGCTCGGCCGGGTCGGTGAGGTAGGCGTTGACCTTCTCCTGCAGCGGCGTCACGAACTCGACGACGACCTCGCCCAGCTCCTTCTTCAGGTCGCCGTACCCGCGTCCTTCGTAGGAGGTTTCGAGCTCGGCGATGCTCTGCCCGGTCAGCGCCGAGTAGATCGCCAGCAGGTTGGAGACGCCGGGCTTGTTCTCCGCGTCGTAGCGGATCTCGCGACCGGTGTCGGTGACCGCGGAGCGGATCTTCTTCGCCGAGCGCTTCGGGTCCTCCATCAGCTCGATCACGCCGCTGGGAACCGACTTGCTCATCTTGGAGGTCGGGTCCTGCAGGTCGTAGATCTTGGCGGTGTCCTTCGGGATGTGGGCCGCCGGAACGGTGAAGGTCTTGCCGAAGCGGGAGTTGAAGCGCTGCGCGAGGTTGCGGGTGAGCTCCAGGTGCTGGCGCTGGTCCTCACCGACCGGAACGGCGTCGGCCTGGTAGACGAGGATGTCCGCGGCCTGCAGGACCGGGTAGGTGAACAGGCCGACGCTGACGTGGTCGGCCTCCTGGCGGGAGGACTTGTCCTTGAACTGGGTCATCCGGCCGGCCTCGCCGAATCCGGCCATGCACTCCAGGACCCAGGACAGCTGCGCGTGCTCGGGGACGTGGCTCTGCACGAACAGCGCGGAGCGGTCGGGGTCGATGCCGAGGGCGAGCAGCTGCGCCGCGGAGACCCGGGTGCGCTGCCGGAGCAGCTCCGGGTCCTGCTCGACGGTGATCGCGTGCAGGTCGACGACGCTGTAGAAGCACTCGTAGGTGTCCTGCATGGTGACCCATTCCCGCAGGGCGCCGAGGTAGTTGCCGAGGTGGAAGGAGTCGGCGGTCGGCTGGATGCCGGAGAGGACGCGGGGCCGGCCCGCGGACTGTTCGCTGGTCTGGGTTGCGGGGCTGTCGCTGCTCACGAAGCTGATTCTCGCAAGCGCCGCCTCGCGCGCGGGACCGGGTTCAACCCTTGCGCTGGTTCTCCGGCTGGATCTTCTTCTTGCGGAAGACCCCGACGACCATGCCGGCGACGCCGAGCACGACGGCGCTCAGGCCGACCGGGCCGAGCGAGTCCATCGACGGAGCCGCCATCACGGCGACCTCGGACTGGGCTTCGGCGAAGCCCGTGGTGACCGGCATCAGCGTTGCCACCACGGCGCCAGGCGCGGACACTCGCCTGATCACGCGAGATATTCGGCTACGCAAGAGCGTGCCTCCCTGCGGAAGTTGACCCTTTGGAGGGCCCTCTACTCGTGTGGTCCGGTGGCGGACAGTACCGACCGCCCGTTGCGATCGTGATTGCCTTGCGTAAACCAACCACGACAGGGTGATCATATTTTCCGGACCTGAGTAGTTTTCCCCGGGTAGATGATCAACAACATCGCAGGTGAGCGGTGGGGCCGACCCCGTGCCGACCCCACCTAGCGTCACCTAGTGACCTGAATAACACTCAAATGGCGCAGTAAGGTCCTCAAACAGCGGTGACTCCGAGCTGCACCTGACCCAATCGCCCATATGTCGTAGTGCGTTGCCGCGCGGTGCGTCCCGCGCGGGCGGCCAGCTCGTGCAACTCCTCCACGCTGCGCTCCGAACCGTGCTCCGATCCGGCCATCCGGCTGATCGTCTCCTCCATCAGCGTGCCGCCGACGTCGTTGGCGCCACCGCTGAGGACCTCCGTGGTCCCGGCGTCGCCGAGCTTGACCCACGAGGTCTGCACGTTGTCGATGCGCCCGTGCAGCAGGACCCGGGCCATCGCGTGCACCGCCCGGTTGTCCCGCCGCGTCGGCCCCGGCCGCGCCAGACCCGCCAGGTAGATCGGGGCGTTGCGGTGCACGAACGGCAGCGGCACGAACTCGGTGAACCCGGCCTGACCGTGCTCGCGGGCCCGGTCCTGGACCCCGGCCAGCGTGCGGAAGTGCCCCAGCCAGTGCTCCGGGTGGTCGACGTGGCCGTACATCATCGTCGACGAGGACGGGATGCCCAGCCGGTGCGCCGTGCTCACCACCTCGATCCACTCGGCGGCGGGCAGCTTGCCCTTGGTCAGCACCCAGCGGACCTCGTCGTCGAGGATCTCGGCCGCCGTGCCCGGGATGCTGCCCAGACCGGCCTCCTTGAGCTCGGCCAGCCAGTCCTGCACCGACACGCCCGCCTTCGCCGAGGCGCTGACGATCTCCATCGGGCTGAACGCGTGGACGTGCATCTCCGGCACCCGCTGCCGCACCGCCCGCACCAGGTCGGCGTAGCCCGACACCGGCAGCCTCGGGTCGATGCCGCCCTGCACGCAGACCTCGGTGGCCCCGGCGCGCCACGCCTCGTCGGCGCGGTCGGCGACGTCCTCCGGCGAGAGCCGGTAGGCGTCGGCGTCCCGCTCGCGCTGGGCGAAGGCGCAGAACCGGCAGCCGACGTAGCAGATGTTGGAGAAGTTGATGTTGCGGTTGACCACGTAGGTGATGTCGTCACCGACGACCTCGCGCCGCAACCGGTCGGCGATGCCGGCGAGCTCGTCCATCGCCGGCCCCTCGCAGGTCATCAACGCCATCGCGGCCTCGTGGTGCTGCTCCTCCAGCAACGACGCCGGGTCCGACTCGGCCAGCCGCAGCCCCTTCTTGACGTCGGCGTCCAGGCGTTCCGGGGACGCCGCCGTCGGGACCTGGCCGCGCAGCTCGTCCCAGTCGCCGTAGACGGTGTCGAAGTCGGTGCGCCGGTCCTCCGTGCGACCGTCGGTGTCGATGCTGCGGTGCAGGTCCGTGCGGCCGATCGACTCGAAACCGCCGTCCGGCTCCTGCCACTCGCGGCCGGAGATCTCGGCGTCCGGGTCGGCGAAGCCGTCGGCGTCCGACAGCGCGTCGACGTGCGAGGCGACCCGCAGGTCCAGCCACTGCGTCGAGTCCCCGGCCAGACCCTTGCGCACGTAGCGCGGGTAGGCGGTGAGCCGCTCGCGCAGCTGGAAACCGGCTTGGCCGGTGAGCTCGGTGAGCTCGTCGATCTGCGGCCACGGGCGTTCCGGGTTGACGTGGTCCGGGGTCACCGGCGACACGCCGCCCCAGTCGTCGATGCCGGCGCGCAGCATCAGCAGGTGCTCCTCGCCGACCAGGTTCGGCGGCGCCTGCACGCTCACGCCCGAGGGCATCAGCAGCCGGGCGACGGCGATGGTGGCGGCCAGCTCGTCCAGGTCGGCGTCGGGCATGCCGCGCATGGCGGTGTCCGGCTTGGCCCGGAAGTTCTGCACGATGATTTCCTGGATGTGCCCGTACTGGCGGGCGCTCTGCCGCAGCTCCAGCAGCGATTCGGCCCGCTCGGTGCGGGTTTCGCCGATGCCGATGAGGATTCCGCTGGTGAAGGGCACCGCGACGCGTCCGGCATCGGTGAGCACCCGCTTGCGGACGGCCGGTTCCTTGTCCGGGCTGCCGAAGTGCGGGCCTCCCTTCTCGCTCCAGAGCCGCTCCGAGGTCGTCTCCAGCATCATTCCCATGCTGGCCGCGACCGGCTTGAGCCTGGTCAGCTCCGACCAGGACAGCACTCCCGGGTTCAGGTGCGGCAGCAGGCCGGTCTCCTCCAGGACCGCGATCGCGCAGGCGCGGACGTAGTCCACCGTGGAGGAGTAGCCCCGCGCATCCAGCCACTCGCGGGCGGCCGGCCAGCGCTCCTCCGGGCGGTCTCCCAAGGTGAACAGGGCTTCCTTGCAGCCCGCGGCGGCGCCTTGACGGGCGATCTCCAGGACCTCGTCGCGTTCCAGGAAGGCCGATTCCACCTTGTGCGGAACCGTGGCGAAAGTGCAGTAGTGGCAACGGTCCCGGCACAGCCTGGTCAGCGGGATGAACACGTTGCGGCTGTAGGTGACGACGCCCGGGTGTCCCTCGGCGACCAGGTGCGCGTCGCGCGCCTTTCCGGCCGCCGTCAGGAGTTTGTCCAGGTCATCGCCGCGTGCGTGGAGCAGAACCGCGGCTTCGGTGGCGTCGAGCGAGACGCCGTCGGTGGCGCGGCGCAGCGCACGTCGCATCGCCGATGAGCTGGGGGTCTGTTCCGGCGGGGTGATGTTCAAATCTGCAACCGACACCTGACGACTCTAAGTCGGCTCGAAGTTGTTGCCCAGCCGTCATCTGCGTGCGCAGTCCCTCACTTTCGGCTACGCAATTACTCCATTGAGCCCTGCCGCCTATCCCCGAATCAGGCGCAAAATCCGGACGAATATCACTGGGTGAACCATTCTTCGTCTCCAAGGAGGGACAAGTTGTCACGCAGAAGTAGGAGAGGCCGTTCGCTGCGGATCGCAGGCTCGGCTCTCGCGCTGACCCTGCTGTTACCCGCCGGGCTCCTCGGCTCCGCGCCAGAAGCGCCCGCCACCTCGGCGGTTCCCGCGCACTTCGTGGTCGTCGGCCCCGTCGGTGACGGACTCGCGCAGACCGAGGAATCGGTGCGCGCCGTCGGCGGTGCGGTCGTGCAGAGCTGGCCGCAGATCGGCGTGGTCGTCGCGTCCTCACCGGACCCGGCCTTCGCGGCCAACGTCCGGCAGCAGCCGGGCGTCGAGCAGGCCGGCGCGAGCCGCAACCTCGCCGAGCAGCTGCCGCCCGCCCAGTCGAACCGGCTGGAAACGCTGGAAGGCACCGCGAACGGCGTCGGCACCTTCGCCGCCGACGGCAAGGAGCCGCTGGAAGCCGACCAGTGGGACCTGCCGCAGATCAAGGCCGACCAGGCCAACGCGATCTCGCAGGGCAGCAAGGACACCACCGTCGGCGTGCTGGACTACGGCATCGACCCCACGCACCCCGACCTGGCGCCGAACCTCGACGTCTCCCGCTCGGTGAGCTGCGTCAACGAGGGCGTGCCGGACCAGCGCCAGGAGGCCTGGCAGCCGCAGGACCCGACGCAGGACCACGGCACGCACGTCTCGGGCACCATCGCCGCCGCGCGCAACGGCGTCGGCGTCGCCGGAGTGGCCCCGAACGTCACGCTGGCCTCGGTCCGCGTGATCGACGACGGCGGGTTCATCTACCCCGAGTACGCGATCTGCGGGTTCATCTGGGCCGCCGAGCACGGCTTCGACGTCACCAACAACTCCTACTTCGTCGACCCCTGGTACCTGTGGTGCGACAGCGACCCGGACCAGAAGGCCGCCGCCGAGGCGGTCCGCCGCGCCGTCGCTTACGCCGAGGGCCACGACGTGGTCAACGTCGTCTCCGCGGGCAACAGCAACTGGGACCTCTCGCAGCCGATCCACGACACCAACAGCCCGAACAACGGCGGCCCGACCCAGGACCGCCACACCGGACCGGACTGCCGCATCCTCCCGGGCGAGCTGCCGGGCGTGGTGTCGGTGTCCGCTGTGGGCGTCAACGCGGTCAAGTCGTACTACTCCAACTACGGCCTCGGCTCGATCTCGGTGACCGCCCCGGGCGGTGACGCGCGGCAGATCCCGCAGACGCCGTCGGCCAACGGCCGGATCCTCTCCAGCGTTCCCGGCGGTGGCTGGGGATGGATGCAGGGCACCTCGATGGCGGGCCCGCACGCCGCGGGCGTCGCCGCCCTGCTGCGCAGCACCCACCCGGAGTGGACCGCGCAGCAGGTCATCGGCGCGCTGAACAACCAGTCCGACGCGTTGCCGTGCCCGAAGGACTACGACGGGGACGGCGACGGCGTCGTCGACGCGGTCTGCACCGGCGGCTCCACCGGAGCCGGCTTCTACGGCGCGGGCCTGATCGACGCCCTCGACGCGGTCACCGAGTAATCCCTGAGCCCGCCCCGCCGGCCACGCCCCCGGCAGGGCGGGTTCACCATCCCCACCCCACCTCGGTCGACCCGATTTCAGTGGAAACCCGAACCCGGAATTCCACTGAAGTCGGGGGCCCGGTTTCCACTGAAATCCGGGTCCTGACTTCCACTGAAATCGGAAGTCCGGTTTCCACTGAAATCGTGGGGCCGGTTTCCACTGAAGTCAGGGCGTTCGCTCGGGAAGGCTGCTCGGTGTGGTCGTGTTCGACCAGGTCGTCGACGGCGATGGTCCTCGTCGGCTCCGGTTGCCCGGTTCCCCTGGCGGCAGGACGCTTCGGGGGTGGGAGATTCGGAGAGTTTCGTGATCGTCGGCGCCGGCATGGCCGGGGCCAAGGGCGCCGAGGCGCTGCGCGACCAGGGGTTCGACGGGCGGATCACGCTGCTGGGCGATGAAGCGCACCGGCCCTACGAGCGACCGCCGCTGTCCAAGGAGTACCTGATGGGCAGCACCGAGTTCGACGCCGCCTACGTGCACCCCGAGACCTGGTACGCCGACAACCGCGTCGACCTGCGCCTGAACAGCTCCGCGCGGCACATCGACCGGTCGCTGCGGCAGGTCGAGCTCGCCGACGGGACCAGGCTGGAGTTCGACAAGCTGATGCTGGCCACCGGAGCCCATCCCCGCTCGATCCCCGTCCCCGGCCACGACGCCGAAGGCGTGCTGCACCTGCGCCGGGTGGGCGACTCCGACCGCATCAAGGAGGCCCTGGCAGGCATCGAGGACCTGGTGGTGGTCGGCGCGGGCTGGATCGGGCTGGAGGTCGCCGCGGCCGCCCGCCAGGCCGGTGTCGGCGTGACGGTGGTGGAGACCGCCGAGCTGCCGCTGCTGCGCGTCCTCGGCCGCGAGGTCGCGGAGGTCTTCGCCGCCATGCACCGCGAGCAGGGCGTGTCCTTCCGCTTCACCACCGCGATCGACGAGATCCTCGCGCCGTCGGGGAAGGTCACCGGGGTGCGGCTGACCGACGGGCTGGAGATCGACGCCCAGGCGGTGCTGATCGCGGTCGGCGCCGATCCGGACGTGGAACTGGCCGCCGAGGCGAAGCTGCGCGTCTCCAACGGCGTCCTGGTCGACGCCACGCTGCGGACCGGCGACCCGAACATCGTCGCCGCGGGCGACGTGGCCAACGCCTTCCACCCGCTGCTGGGCAAGCAGATCCGCGTCGAGCACTGGAACAACGCCCTCAACCAGCCCGCCGTCGCCGCCTCGTCGATGCTCGGCGGCGACACCACCTACTCCGAGCTGCCGTACTTCTTCACCGACCAGTACGACCTGGGCATGGAGTACCTCGGATTCGTCGAGCCGGGCGAGTACGACGAGGTGCTGTTCCGGGGTGACGTCGAAGCCCGCGAGTTCATCGCCTTCTGGCTCTCCGAGGGTCGGGTGCTGGCGGGCATGAACGTCAACATCTGGGACGTCACCGAGCAGATCAAGACCCTCATCACCTCCGGCACCACCATCGACCGCCAGGCCCTGGGCGATCCCGGCGTTCCGCTCAACGAGCACATCGCTCGCTGAGGCCGGGCGCACGTCCGGTCATGGCGACGATCCGGTCCAGCAGCGGCGCGTCGTCGGCGACCTCGACCGGAGGCCCCCACAGCTCCGGCAGCGGAGCGCTGGGCACGAACACCCGAACGTGGGCCCAGCACGCCCGCAAGGTGTCCTCGGGCAGGTGAAACGGCGCTCCGATGGCCTGCGCCAGGTCCCAGCCGTGGACGACCACCTCGGTGAGCGCGATGCGTCCCCAGACCTCGTTGCGCAGCGGGACTCCGCCCACTTCGGTCTCGCCTTCCCAAGCGGCCGGAGCGGACCACGCCTTCGCCAGCTCCAGCACGTGCGAGCGGGCGTCGCCGGGGCCCGGTTTCGACGAGGCCAGCGCGGTGAACCCCTGCGCGGCCTCGTCGACGTGCGCGATGAGGCCGCGGACCGCGTACTCCGAGCACGGGGTCGGCAGGTCCAGCTGCTCGTCGGTCACGGCGCTCAGCAGCACGGCCAGCCGTCGGCAGGCGGGTGTCAGATCGATCAACGCAGACCTCCTCGAACGGACTTGTCGAAGAGGTAGACGAAAAAGGACCGCGGAACTCATCGCTGCGCCGCTATGGTCATCGAGGATCACGAGGGGGCTGAAGTGCGAGAACTGACCTACATGATCGCGTCGACGATCGACGGCCGCATCACCGGCCCGGACAACGGCAATCCCGACTTCTTCCTGCACGAGGGCGACCACGGCGATTTCCTGCGCGCCGAATTCCCGGAACTGCTGCCCTCGCACGTCCGGCCGATGTTCGGTCTCGACGGCGTGCCCAACGAGCACTTCGACACGATGCTGCAGGGGCGAGGCAGTTGGGAGATCGGGATGCGCGAGGGCATCACCAACGCCTACCGGCACCTGCGCAGCATCGTGTTCTCGCGCAGCATCACCGAAACCCCGGACCCGACGGTGGAATTCGTCTCCACCGATCCGCTGGAGAAGGTCCGCGAGCTCAAGCGCGAACCGGGCGCGGGCATCTGGCTGTGCGGCGGCGGGCAGCTCGCAGCGGCGCTGCGACCCGAGATCGACGAGCTGATCATCAAGCTGCACCCGGTGGTGGCGGGCGCGGGAATTCCGCTGTTCGACGGCGAGTTCTCCCCGTCCCGGTTCGAACTGACCGACTCCAGGCCCTTCAACAGCGGCGTCGTGCACCTCACCTACCGCAAGCGGTGAGACCAAGCGCCGTCAGGCTTCCAGCAACTTCCTCAACACATCGGAAAGAGGAGGAAGCCTGTCGGTGAGCACCTGCCACACCAAAGCGTCGTCGACCGTGGCGTACCCGTGGATGAGAATGTTCCGGAAGGCCACGATTCGAGGTAGGTCAGGGGTCTTCTCGGCGAGCTCCCGATCGGCTTTCGACAACTGGTTCAGAGCTTCCCCGATGATCTCGAACTGCCGCTCGACAGCCGACCGCACCATGGCTTGCGCCTGGTACGACGCGAAGTCTTCACCCCTTGGTGAACTCGCCGACGAGTTCTGCGGCCTGGAGCGCTTCCCAGAGGTATGTCCGAACGTCACGCTGCATAGAGGAGTTCCCTGGAGTCCAGGACCTGCTGCTTGAAGTAGGGGTTTCGAATGCCCGTAGCGCTGACCAGGTCGACCGGACGGCCGAGGATGTTCTCCAGCCCCTCTTTTAGATCGAAGTAAGTGCCGAAGTAGTCGAACCCAGGACCAACCGCGAATTCGACCAGCACGTCGACGTCACTGCTGTCGACGTCGAACGCCGGCCCCACCGCCGAACCGAAGAGGTCGAGGCGACGCACTGAGAGCATCCGGCAGAGCGCTTCGATCTCATCGCGCTTCTCCTCGATCAACTCGTGCATGGTCGGCACCTCCCCACCTCATTGGGCCTGATCACGGAGCCCAAGTCACCTCACCACACGCCTCGCAGAGGTTCGCAACCAATCTCTGATCCGGCAGAACCCTTCCGGCGAGCCGAGCAGGGTCGTTGCGGTCAACGATCCGTCTCGGCTAGCTGTATGAGGCCGTGACGTTGGTGACGCCGGTGGGGAGTCGGGATGCTGGTGGCTGATCTCCGGCGGCGGTGTGTGGCCGATGGTAGTTGTAGTGCACGTTCCAGATCGCTAGGGCTGCGGTGCGGTGGTGCTCGCTGGTCCAGACGCGGGCATAGAGGAACTCTTCGGCCAGGATTCGGTTGTAGCGTTCGATTTTCCCGTTGTGGCGTGGGGTGTAGGGC